>DASYTI010000059.1 GCA_036002485.1 Candidatus Methylomirabilota bacterium
GCCGCCGCCTTCGTGGGGATCGAGCGAGCCGTCGCCAACCCGGGGATGCCGCGCTGGTACGAGCGCGACGGTCGCGTGAAGCTCTCCGCGGCGTGGCTGATCGAGCGCGCCGGCTTCACCCGCGGCACTTCTCGTGGTGCCGTGGGGCTCTCGACTCGCCACAGCCTCGCCATCGTGTGCTACGAAGGCGCGCGGGCGGCCGACATCGTCGCCTTCGCCCGCGAAATCCGCACGAAGGTCGAGGAGCGTTTCAGCGTCCGCCTCGTCCCCGAGCCCGTGCTGTGGGGCGGGCTGTCTCTCGGGCCGTGAGCCTCGATCCGATCGCGGAGATCGTGGCGGCGCGGGAGGAGGCGCGCCGGCGCAAGGATGCTCATGTTGACGTCTGCTTTCTCGCGACGGTGGGCGACCACGGCCGACCCGAGGCGCGGCCGATCTCCCTCCGCGATGTCGACGAAGGCGGCTTCGGCCTCGTGCTCAATGCCTTGAGTCCGAAGTGGCGGCAGATCGAGGAAGGCGGTCAGTGCTCCCTGTGCATTCTCTGGTCGAGCGTGGAGCGGCAGTATCGCGTCTACGGCGAGCTCCGGCCCATGGACCCAGACCGCCTCCGCTTCTGGTGGGACCGCAAGGTCCTGGGCTCGCGGCTTCTCGAGCACTACTACGAAGCCTACCGCCCGCAGAGCACGCCGGTGCCCTCGCGAGCGGCCTTCCTCGAGGGGATCGCCGAGCTCGGCCGCCGCTGGACCAAGGCGGCCGACGTGCCCCCGCCCGGGAGCCTGCGCGGCGTCTGTCTCTGGCCCACGGAGATCGACGTCTGGCATGGCTCGCCGTCCGATCGCCTGCACGACCGCCGCCGCTTCACTCGCCGCGTCGGTGACTGGACCGTCGAGACGCTGGTACCGTAGCCGGATATGGCGGGACCTCGAAGCCGCATCGTGATCGTCGGAACGACGGGGGTCGGCAAATCCATGCTGGCCAAACGACTGATCGATCGACTCGGGCTTGAATTCATCGAGCTCGACGCCCTCCATTGGGGACCCAACTGGAAGGCCGCATCCGTCCACGACTTTCGTATCCGCACCGACGAGGCGACCAGCGCCGAGGGCTGGGTCGTGGCGGGAAACTATCGGCAGGTGCGTGACATCGTGTGGTCCCGGGCAGACACGCTGGTCTGGCTGGACTATTCCTTTCCGCGCGCCCTCTGGAGACTCACCAGGCGCACGGTCCGGCGCGCCGTAACGCGAGAAGTTCTCTGGAATGGCAACCGGGAGTCCTTCTGGGAGCACTTCAAATTCTGGTCGGAGGTATCCGTCTACTACTGGCTGTTCAAGGGCTACGGTCCGCGCCGACGCGAGTATCCCGTGCTGTTCTCACGACCCGAGTACGCGCATTTGAAGATCGTGCGCCTGAAATCGCCCCGCGCAACGGAACAGTGGCTCGGGAGGTTCTCGTCTGAACGCCCAATCGCCTGTTGACAGGCGCGGCCCGCCCCTGCTAGCGTCACGAATCCGAGGTCCTCTCCCAGCGCTTCTAGCGGGGCTAACCCCCCGCTCATTGTCCCCGTTCCACGTCCGCGGGAGGTGTCAGGTGGTGACAGAGAGCAGATGTCAGAGGAGGTTCTTCTCCATCGTTGCGGTGGCGACCCTGCTCGTCTCCATGGTCGTGTCCACGCCGGTGGCGGCCCAGACGGAGACGCCGCGCCGGGGCGGCGTCCTCCTCGCGGTCATCGGGGCTGACCCGCCGAGCCTCGACTCCCACCAGGAGAGCACCTTCGCCAACATTCAGCTCGTCGCCCCGCTCTACAGCACGCTGCTGCAATTCGACCCGTTCAGCTACCCGAAGATCATCGGCGACGTGGCCACCGAGTGGAAAATTGCGTCCGACGGGCTGACCTACACCTTCAAGATCCGCCAGGGGATCCGCTTCCACGACGGCTCGCCCCTCACCGCCGCCGACGTCAAGGCCACCTATGACAAGATCGTCTTCCCGCCCGTCGGCGTGGCCAGCATACGAAAGAACGCCTACACGGAGATCCGGAGCATCGAGACCCCCGACCCCGCCACCCTGATCTTCAAGCTCAAGTTCCCCTCCGCCTCCCTCCTGGCCAACCTGGCCTCGCCGTGGAACGTGATCTACCCGAAGAAGTACCTGGACAAGGACCCCAACTACTTCAAGACCAATGTCATGGGCTCCGGCCCGTTCAAGTTCAAGAGCTACACGCGCGGCTCCACCTTCGAGGGGGAGCGGAACCCCGATTACTTCGTCAAGGACCGCCCCTACCTCGACGGGTACAAGTTCTTCATCAGCCCCGAGACGAGCGTGCGGGCGGCGGCCATCCGGTCCGGGCGCGCCTACATCGAGTTCCGAGACCTGCCCAATTCGGAAGTGGAGGCGATCAAGAAGCAGCTCGGCAACAAGGTCGCCGTCCAGGAAACGCCCATGGTCGGCCAGTTCGGGATCGCCATCAACAACACGGCGAAGCCCTTCACCGACATTCGCGTGCGCAAGGCCCTCACCCTGGGCTTCGATCGCTACACGGCGGGCAAGGTGCTGTACGGGATCACCGGGCTCAAGATCGTGGGCGGATTGATGCGCCCGGGCACCGATTTCGCGCTGCCGGATGCCGAGCTCCAGAAGCTGCCAGGCTTCTGGAAGGACGCCGACCGGAGCCGCGCCGAGGCCAAGCGGCTCCTGGTCGAGGCGGGCTATCCCAACGGCCTGAAGGTCACGCTGAAGAACCGCAACGTGAAGCTCCCCTACCAGGACTTCGCGGTGTTCGCGATCCAGGAGTGGCGAAAGATCGGGGTGGAGGTCGAGAACCGACCTCTGGAGACGGCGGCCTGGTTCTCCGACGGACAGAACACGGGGAACTTCGAGCTGATCGTCGCCCCCACCGTCGAGTTCGCCGACGATCCCGATCAGTTCCTCGGTCGTTACGCCACGGGAAGCACCCAGAACTGGGGCCGATTCTCCGACCCGCGCGTCGACGATCTGTTCTCGCGCCAGGCCCGGACGCTCGACCCCGCCGAGCGCAAGAAGCTCTGCAATGAGATCGAGAAGCTCGTTCTCGAGAACGCGTACTACATGCCGGGTCTGTGGTGGACGCGCAACGTCGTGCACTTGACCAAGGTGAGGAACTACGTGGCTCCGCCCAGTCACTACACCAATCAGAAGCTCCAGGACGTGTGGCTGGCCGAGGATTGATCGGGAGCTGACCTCGTATGCGGACGTACGTGGCCAAGCGAATTCTCCTCATCATCCCCACGCTGCTCGGGGTGGCCGCCCTGGTGTTCCTGATCATGCGCATCATTCCCGGAGACGTGGCCCTCTTGATCCTGGGCGGTGACCAGGCGGGCCGGATCGATCAGGCGCAGCTCGCCGCCATGCAGCAGCGCCTGGGGCTGGATCAGCCGCTCCTCGTGCAGTTCGGCAAGTGGCTCTGGGGCGTGGTCCGCTTCGACTTCGGCACTTCGCTGTGGACCGGGCGTCCCGTCATCGAGGAGCTGCTCATCCGGCTGCCCCTCTCCCTCGAGCTGGCCCTCCTGGCCACGTTGGTTTCCGTGCTCCTGGCCATCCCCCTCGGCATGCTCGCGGCCGTGCGCCAGGACACCTGGGTGGACTACCTCGTGCGGGTGATCAGCATCGGCGGCCTGGCCATCCCGTCCTTCTGGGTAGGGATTCTGTGCATTCTCTTCCTGGTGATCTTCTTCGGCTGGGGGCCCCCGCTGGAGTTCACCCCGCCCTGGGTCGATCCCTGGGCGAATTTTCAGCAAATGGTCTGGCCGGTGGTCACCGTGGGCTACCGCTACGCCGCCGTCACCACGCGCATGACGCGGTCGACGGTGCTCGAGGTCATGCGCGAGGACTACATCCGCACCGCCTGGGCCAAGGGGTTGCAGGAGCGGGCCATCGTCATCCGTCACGCCTTGAAGAACGCGATGCTCCCGGTGATCACCCTCATCGGGACGGAGTTTGCCTTCCTCATCGGCGGGCTGGTCGTCACCGAGACGGTGTTCACCCTCAACGGCGTGGGGCGGTTCGTGGTGGACGCCGTCGCCCATCGCGACTACCCGGTGGTGCAGGCCCTCGTGTTCCTCATCGCCTTCAGCTTCGTGGTCGTGAACCTCCTCATCGACCTGACCTACGCCTGGTTCGATCCGCGGATCCGTTACCGGTAGGGTCATGAGCGTCAACTATCCGCTCGTGGAGACGGCCGCCGCGGCGCCCCTGACGCCCCGCCGCACCTTCGGGGATGAGGTGGGGAAGTTCATCCGGACGAAGCCGCTGGGCGTGGGCGGCGCCCTGATCATCCTGGCCATGATCTTCGTGGCCATCTTCGCGGCGGCCCTCGCTCCCTACGATCCCTATGTCGGCGACTACGCCGCGCAGTTCGCCCGCCCGAGCGCCGAGCACTGGTTCGGGACCGACGAGTTCGGCCGCGACGTGCTGAGCCGGATCATGTACGGGGCGCGCATCGCCCTGTTCGTCGGCTTCACCGCCTCGTTCGCCGGCTGCACGCTCGGGGCCCTGCTCGGGGTGGTCAGCGCGTACTGCGGCGGGAAGGTGGATCTTTTCCTCGAGCGGCTGATGGACATCCTGCTCGCCTTCCCCCTGCTCATCCTCGCCCTGGCCATCGCCTCGATCCTGGGGCCCGCCGTCCAGAACGTGGTGGTGGCCATCGCCATCCCCATCGTCCCCCGCGCGGCGCGGGTGGTGCGGGCCACCGCGCTCTCGGTGAAGGAGAACCAGTACGTCGAGGCCGCGAGCTCGCTGGGCGCCTCGTGGCGCCGCGTCATCCTCCAGCACATTCTCCCCAACGTCATGGCCCCCTACATCATCATGCTGACCGCGCAGCTCGGGAGCGCCATCCTGACCGAAGCGGCCTTGAGCTACCTGGGGCTCGGCACGGCCGAGCCGACGCCGTCGTGGGGACTGATGCTCTCGGGCTCCGCCCCGTCGTATGCCGAGAAGGCCCCGTGGATCGCCCTCTTCCCGGGCATCGCCATCAGCCTTGGGGTGTTCGGCTTCAACCTCTTCGGCGATTCGCTGCGCGACGCCCTCGACCCCAAGCTCCGACGGGGCTAAGGGTCCGGGCGACCGCGTCGCGGCCCGCACCGGTTACTCCGTGCGCAGGCTCGCGATGAAGTGCACGAGGTTCAGGATGTCTTCTTCCTGGAGGGGCTGAGCAGACATGGTCATCATGCCGTCGAGGTCGGAGGCGGTCTTGGCCTTGAAGCTGCGGAGCAGCCGGAGAAGATAGTCGAAGTCCTGACCCACGAGTCGCGGGACCTGCTGCTGGCCGACGAGCCCGGGCTTGTGACAGGACGTGCAGTGATGGAGATTGGCGAGCTGCTTGCCCGCGGCGACCTTGGCCGGATCGGTTTTCGACGGGCGCTGGCGCGCCTGCTGGGTTTCGTAGTACGCGGCCAGGTCCGCCATGTCGGCATCGCTCAGGTTCTCAGCGGCGGGCGACATCTGGGGATCCTTGCGGCGCCCGTCCCGGTACTTGATGAGCTGCCAGTGGGTGAAGAACGCCGGCTGACCGGCCAGGGAGGGAGTGCCGGGGACGGTCGCGTTGCCATCGCGGCCATGGCAGGCCACGCACGGCTCGGCCTTGCGCCGCCCTGCCTCCACGTCGGCGGCGGCCGCCGGCGCCACCACCGCGACGGTCAGCGTGAGCGCGAGGCCGGCGGCACCCGTGAGGGCGAGCAGCCGGCGCGACGGGGGCACACACTCACGACTCTGTTTGGAATTCGCCAAAGTCAAGGTCGCGTCCACAATGGGCTTGCCACACTTCGCGCGCCGGCTTTGCCGGCGCCACCCCCTCCTCTTGGGGGAGGGCTTGGGAGGGGGCCGCCGAGGCCCCCTCCCCCTTCTTTCCGCGCTGGCTTTTCAGCGCTGGTAAGTGACCCGGTAGATCGCTCCCGCGTAGTCGTCGGCGATCAGGAGGGAGCCGTCCTTCATCTGCTTAGTATAGACTGGCCGGCCCCAGATCTGGTCGCCCTGGAGCCACCCCTCGGCGAACGGCTCGTACTTGGGCACGTCACCCGTCCGGAGCGTGACCATCATTACCCGGAAGCCGACCTTCTGGGACCGGTTCCAGGAGCCGCGCTGAGCGAGGAAGGCGCGGTTCTTGTACTCGGCGGGGAACATCGAGCCCGTGTAGAATTCGACGCCGTTGCCGGCCACGTGCGCGCCCGTCTTGAGCAACGGCGCGGCGAACTCCGCGCAGGCGCGCCCTTTGCCGAACTCGGGATCGAGGATGTCGCCCTGGTGGCAGTAGGGGAAGCCGAAGTGTAGGCCCTTCTTCGGCGCGGTGTCGAAGCGGTCGCTCGGCACGTCCTCGCCCAGCCAGTCACGGCCGTGGGTGGTGAAATAGAGCTCCTTCGTCACCGGGTGCCAGTCGAAGCCCACGCTGTTACGCACGCCATGAGCGAAGTACTCGAAGCCCGTACCGTCGGGATTGACGCGCGAGATATTGGCGTTGGTGTCCGGCGGCATGCAGATATTGCAGGGCGCGCCAATATTGAAGTAGAGCTTGCCGTCCGGCCCGAAGGCCAGGTACTTCCAGCCATGCGGCACGTCACGGGTCAAGACGTCGTAGACGACCTCCATCGCCGGTGGATTGTCGAGCTTGTCCTCGATCCCCATCATCTTGGTAATCCGGTGGATCTCGGCGATGTAGAGCGTGCCGTTCTTGAAGGCCACGCCATTGGGCAGGTTGAGCCCCTTGGCGATGACCTTGACCTCGCGCTGCCCGCCCTTGTCCACCACCGCGTACACGTTGCTGGCCACGCGGCTGCTGACGAAGAGCGTGCCCTTGTCGCCCCAGGTCATCGCGCGCGCGTTGTTGATCCCGTGCGCCCAGAGGGAGACCTTAAAGCCGGGTGGGACCTTGATCTTGTCGACAGGAATCTCGCCCGGCGCCTTCGGGGCGGGCGGCTGCGGAATGGGCGCCAGCGTCGAGTCCGCCATGCTGGCGGGCTGGCCCTGCTTCCAGGTCGGAGGCGGGGCCGGAGCTTGCTGGGCCGGGGCGAGTGGCGCGAGCGCGAGGCCGATGACGAGGGCCACCGTGAGCGATGCGAGGATGATGCGCCGCATGTTGAGCCTCCCCTTTGAGGATGGGTGAGGACCGAGTCAGTAATTGTCCGCGGACTTCGTGTCCCGGCGGGACGATACGTCGTCGGCTTCCATATTGTCAAGCGGACATCAGCGAGTTCACCGTCTGGCAAACAGGAGATAGAGCCACTGGCCGAGCCAGCCCAGAGCCGGCGGAAGCAGCACGCCAGGAATCAGGCGCGCCAGGGTCAGGGGCCATCCCAGCAAGGGCGCCTCGTACGTGAGCATCCGGACAGGGCTCACCAGGGTCTTGGCGGTGAGCAGGGCGATGAGCGGGCCGGGGGCGGCCCCGCTCCGGAAGAGGTTCGCCACGACGGGAAATACGAGGTATGGCCCTCCCGGCATGATCAAGCCAGCAGCCCAGCCCACGACAATGCCCCGGCCCAGCCGGTCGCCGCCCATCCAGCTCGAGAGCACGGGAGCCGGGATGAGCACGTCGAGCAGCCCGGCCAGCACGAATCCCAGGACCAGCTCTATCCAGACGCCGCCCAGCAACCGGCCCGTCGACTGGAAGCCGCGGAGCACGAGCTGGGGATCCCTCGCGAGCGCCACCGCGAAGGCGATCGCGGTCAGGGCCAGCAAGATGATGAGACTCGTGTCCATTCTTCGCCGCGGCTTCATGGGAGAGCCCGGGCGGGGGCGCTCCGGTAGATGAATGGAGGCGGCTGAGTTTCCGTGGCGACTTTGCGCGCCTTCTCGATCAGCCCATGGTCGGGCGAGAGACGGCACACGGGATCCGTAGCCGCGGCGTTCCCGGTGAGGTGAAAGGCCTGGCAGCGGCAGCCCCCGAAGTCCAGCGCGCGCCGGTCGCAGCTCCGGCACGGCTCGGGCATCCAGGCCTCGCCGCGGAAGGCCGAGAAGCCCGGGGAGTCGTGCCATATTTCCCCGAGCGGGCGATCGGTCACCGAGTCGAAGCGAAGCCCGGGCAGCGTATGAGCCGCGTGGCAAGGCAAGACGAGGCCGTCGGGACTGATCACGATGAATCGCCGCCCCCAGCCATCCATGCAGGCCTTCGGGAACTCCGCGTAGTAGTCGGGGGTGACGAAGAGGATCTCCATCCGGCCGCGCAGCCGCTGACGCGCGTCGCCGGCAACAGCGCGGGCGCGGTCGAGCTGCTCGCGCGTCGGCAGCAGGGCGGCGCGATTGGAGAGCGCCCAGCCCACGTACTGGGCATTGGCCAGCTCCAGGCGGTCGGCGCCCAGCCGCTCCGCCAGCGCGACGATCTCCTCCACGCGGTCGAGGTTCTCTCGATGAAGCACGGTATTGAGGGTGAGGGGAAAGCCGAGCTCCTTGACCCATGAGGCGATCTCGAGCTTGCGGTCGAACGCGCGCAGCCCCGCGATCCGATCCGACGCCGTGGCTTCGGTGTCCTGAATGGAGATCTGGACATTGTCGAGACCGAGCGCGCGGAAGCGGGCCAGGCGCTCGCGACGGAGCGGAATACCGCTCGTGATCAAGTTGGTGTAGAGATCCAGGCGGTGGGCTTCTTCGATGAGGGCCTCGAGGTCGTCGCGCACGAGGGGCTCGCCGCCCGTCAGGTTGAGCTGGACCACTCCGAGGTCTTCCGCCTCGCGGAAGACGCGCTGCCAGGTCGTGGTGTCGAGCTCGCGATCGTGGCGCCCGTAGTCGAGGGGATTCGAGCAGTAGACGCAGCGCAGGGGGCACCGGTAGGTCAGCTCGGCCACCAGGGTGTAGGGACGGACCGCCTCGCTCACAGCGCTGCCTGCACGAGGCCGCGATCGGCCATCGTCTGAAGGAAGTCCATCACCTCGCGCTCGACGTCCGGGGCCTCGTGCCCGTACTTCTGGGCCAGCTCGTCCACGATGGAGCTCACCGTGCGCTCGCCCGTGCATCGCTGGAGCACGTCGGCGGCGGTGGGGTTGAGCACGAGGCCGCGCTCCGGGTAGAGGAGCATGTAGCGCGACGACTTGCGGTCGAAGCGGAGGCGGGCCTTGGAGGCCAGGCGGGGCCGGCTCGAGGCGTCCATCAGGTGGCGCGGGCTCCTGCCGGGCCCCAGCCCGGCTCGATGTACGCGGCGAACGTGCAATCCAGCAGGTGCCAGAGAATCTCCGTCTTGCGGATGAGGGCGGCCACGCAGCGCTCCTGCATCTCGTGGGTCGTGGCGTGGGCGACCACGAAGTCGATGGCCTCCAGGGAGTCGCGCCGGGCGCGCGGGACGCGCGAGCGGAAATAGGCGAGCATGTCCGCGCTCACCCACGGGTAGTGCTTCTCCCAGGCGAGCACGCGCTTGATCATGAGGTCGGGGGCGAAGAACTCGGTGAGCGACGAGGCCACCGCCTCCACCAGGCTCCGCTCGCGCACGAGGTCGACGTAGGCGTCGCAGGCGAAGCGCACGCCGGAGAGGACGGAGCGACAGCTCGCCACCTCCTCGCGGTCGAGGCCCACCCCGTCGGCCAGCCGCAGCCAGAGATCGAGCCCCGCCTCGCCGCCCGTCTCGTCGCCGTCATGATCGCGGATGCGACGGATCCACATGCGGCGGAAGGCGGGATCTTCCGACTTGGACAGGATGACGGCGTCCTTGATGGGGATGCGAGTCTGGTAGTAGTAGCGGTTCAGCACCCACTGCTGGAGCTGGAGCTTGGTCAGTCGGCCCTCGTGCATCAGCACGTGGTAGCGATGGTGATCGTGGTAGCGCTGCTCGCCCTCGCGGCGGACCCAGGCGATGAACTCTTCGCGAGAGAGCGGCGGCCGCATCGTCTCCGTGGTCACAGCGAGACCTCCATGCCGTCCCGGGCGATCTCCCACCCCGCCGCTTCCACCGCCGCTCGCTCCTTGGAGTCGTCACGCAGCAGGGGATTGGTGTTGTTGATGTGAATGTAGATGCGGCGCGGGGCGGGTAGGTCGCGCAGCGCGGCAAGGCTCCCGGCCTCACCACCCACGGGCAGATGCGCCATGTCTTCAGCCCGCTTGGTCCCAAGACCGAGGGCGGGCAGCTCGTCGCTCGACCAGAACGTCCCGTCGAAGAAGACGCAGTCGGTTCCGGCGAGCGCCTTGCGCATGTCCGGGGTCAGGCCGCCCGCCGCCGGAAAATAGGCAAGCTGACGCCCCGTGGACGCCTCGCGAATCTTGAGCCCGATATTGTCCTCGGGATCGCCGATCCCCAGCTGCTCGAGGTGAATGGGAAGCTTGCCCGGGACGGCCACGACCTCGATGAAGAGGCCGCTCTCTCGTCCATCGACGGAGATCAGGGCCACCTCTCGTCCGAGCTTCAGAGAGCGCCACGCCACCTGCTCGGGGAACCGCTCGAGGGTCCGATAGAGGACATTGCCCTCGGTGAAGCCGAGACGGACGCGCTCGGTGGCGTAGACGACGAGCGGGTGAGATTCGCGGAGCGAGAGGAGGCCGAGGGTGTGATCGAGGTCGCCGTTGGTGAGGACGACGGCGTCGATGGGCGAGTGCCGGGGCGCGCGTGGGTGGAGCGCGCCGAAGCTCTCGATCTGGTGACGGATCTCCGGGGAGGCGTTCAGCAGAACCCAGCCCTCGCCGTCGGCGCTGACGGCCACGCATTCCTGGGTGCGGGGAGTGGCCATGATGAGTCCCGCGCGGACCCCCCGGCAGTTCGGGCAGCCACAGTTCCACTGGGGAAAGCCGCCGCCGGCCGCGGCGCCCAGCACTCGGATGCGCACGATAGGCCCCCAGAGACACCACAGCCCCCCGCTCGCGCATGGGCCGGGCGGAGGGCTGTCGGCGCTGATCGGGCGGCTGATCCGCCCTTAGAAGCGGTCGTCCTGCTCGCGGTCGAAGTCGTCCTGGTACGAGTTGATCTCAGCGTCCATCTTCACTTCGATGAAGTCCGGCGCTTCCCAGCTCATAACCCTCACCTCCCGTGAGAAGTCCCCCAGGGCCAATCTGCTCGCGACCCTGATACTATCGGGCCCACCCCGCGGCCGTCAAGTGCATTGCGAGATCGCCGGCCGCTCTTGTCCGCCTCCCACGTTGCCTTCAGCTTAGCTCGAGGCTCTTTCGATCTTGCCCCACGTGTCCCGCAGCCCCACCGTCCGGTTGAAGACGGGACGGCCGGGCGCCGAGTCACGCGTGTCCACGCAGAAGTACCCGGTGCGCTCGAACTGGAATCGCGCGCCCGCGGCCGCGGAGGCGAGGGCCGGCTCCACCTTGGCATCGGACAGCACGGTCAGCGATTGGGGGTTCAGGGCGGCCGTGAAGTCCTCCTCGGCATCCGGATCGGGCTTGGCGAAAAGCGTCTCGTAGAGCCGGACCTCGGCCTCCGCGGCGTGGGCGGCCGACACCCAGTGGATGGTGCCCTTGACGCTCCGGCCTTTGCTGTCGCCGCCCACCGTGGCGGGGTCGTACTGGCAGCGCACCTCGATCACCTCGCCCGCGGCGTTCTTCTTGAAATCGGTGCACTGGACGATGTAGGCGTAGCGCAGGCGGACCTCGGCCCCCGGCGTCAAGCGGAAGTACTTCTTGGGAGCGAACTCGCGGAAATCGTCCTGCTCGATCCAGAGCTCGCGGCTGAAGGGCACCTTGCGGCCGCCCGCGGAGGGGTCTTCGGGGTTGTTGACCGCCTCTATCTCCTCGACCTTGCCCTCGGGGTAGTTCTCCACGATGAGCTTGAGCGGGCGCAGGACGGCCATGCGGCGCTCCGCCCGCTTGTTCAGGTCCTCCCGCACGCAGTGCTCGAGCAAGGCCAGCTCCACCGTGTTGTCGGACTTGGCCACGCCGATGCGGTCGCAGAAATCGCGTAGCGACTCGGGAGTGTAGCCCCGGCGGCTCAGGCCGGCGAGGGTGGGCATGCGGGGGTCGTCCCATCCGCTGACGTGGCCGCCCTCCACCAGGCGCAGGAGCTTTCGCTTGCTCATCACGGTGTGCGACAGGTTGAGGCGGGCGAACTCGATCTGCTGGGGGTGATAGATGCCGAGGGCGTCGAGGTACCAGTCGTAGAGGGGACGGTGGTCCTCGTACTCGAGCGTGCAGAGGGAATGCGTCACGCCCTCGAGAGAATCGGACTGGCCGTGGGCCCAGTCGTACATCGGGTAGATGCACCACGTGTCACCCGTGCGCTGGTGGGTGGCCTTGCGGATCCGGTACATGACGGGATCGCGCAGGTTGATGTTGCCGGAGGCCATGTCGATCTTCGCGCGCAGGGTCTTGCTGCCGTCGGGGAACTCGCCCGCCCGCATGCGGCGGAACAGATCGAGGTTCTCCTCTACCGAGCGGTGGCGATGCGGCGACTCCCGCCCCCGCTCCGTCAGGGTGCCGCGGGACTCGCGGATCTCGTCGGCCGAGAGGTCGTCCACGTACGCTTTGCCCTTGCCGATCAGCTCCTCGGCCCACTGGTACAGCTGCTCGAAGTAGTCGCTGGCGTGGTAGAGGTGCTCGCCCCAGTCGAAGCCGAGCCAGCGCACGTCCGCCATGATGGCGTCCACGTACTCCTGGCTCTCCTTGGTCGGGTTGGTGTCGTCGAAGCGCAGGTGGCAGCGGCCGCCGTAGTCACGGGCGAGGCCGAAGTCGAGGCAGATGGCCTTGGCGTGGCCGATGTGCAGGTAGCCGTTCGGCTCGGGCGGGAAGCGCGTGATCACCTTGCCGCCGAAGCGGCCCGTGCGGTTGTGCTCCTCGATGATCTCGCGGACGAAGTTCGAGGGCTTGGGTTGCTCGGTCATCGAGCAGATCGTATCACCGTTCGCGACATGACGGCTACGCGTCAGTGAGCTGATCGGCCAGGATTGTCTCCAGTCGGAGCAGGTGGTCAGCCGGGAGGGGGGCCACGGATGCGTCGTTGAAGCGCTGACCGAGCTCGCTCATGAAGTCCACGCAGAAGAGGGCCGTGTAGAACCGGATGATTTCGTGTTGCTCGAGAGTCAGCTCGAGGAGCTCGCACCAGTAGTCGGTGTAGTCGAGGCTTTCTCCCATGCTGAGCAGGGCGGTGCGGGTGAGGGCCACCGTGAAGAGCGGATCTCCGAAGCAGACCCAGTCCACGTCCACGAGCCCGCTCAGTTGTCCCTCGTGGACGATCACGTTCTTGGTCGTGGTGTCATCCAGGAACGGCGTCGGCCTGACGGAGTCGAGGTACGGGGCGAAGCGGCGCGCCTGGCCCTGCACCCGGTCAACGGGATCCGTCCCGACCTGGCGAGCCGCTTCGATGCGCGCGCGGCTCCGCGCGAGCAGCCGGTCGATGACGGAAGCCCACGTGTCCTGGAAGGGCCCGTCATGGCCATGCGCGTATCCGAATCCCTTCCCCTGAGGAAGCGTGTGGACGATGCGTTGGATGCGGCAGACCTCGCCCGCGATCGCGCGCCGGTCGTCTCGGGTCAGCCTCGAGTAGACAGTCCCCAGGTCGTCGCCGGCCAGTCGCTCCAGGACAAGATAGGGAAAGCCACGGAGCTCGCCCTCGCCGAGCAGCTCGGGCAGCGGCACTCCCAGGGGCCTCAGGATGCGCGACCAGTAGCGTGCGCCCGCGAACTGCGCGCGGCTCTCCGGAGTACCGATCCGGACCACGCAGCGAGCGCCGGAGACGGCAGCGACGTCGTAGACATAGCCCGAAAGCCCCGTCGAGAAGCGAGCGACTCGACGCGGCGGCGTCCCGAAGTACAGATGCGCGATCTCTGCGGCACTCTCCTCCGTGGGGACCCGATGCGTCTTACTCTCCATGTTCATCCTTCACCGCGAGCTCCGCGGCAACTCCGGGTTAGAATTTCCGGGTGCGTCCGTGATGCGATTCGGAACACCCGAGTTTTCTTCCTCGTAAATCTTACAAAGCGCCTCGCAGGTCTTACATTCTCTTCCCGCGGTCAAGAATTCCTCAAGACAAACTATTCAGGCGGTTGGCCCTTGGCACGTGCGTTGCCCGCTGCTGTAGGTTCGCTCGCCACGGATCGTGACGAAGGGCAAGAAACCTCAAACAGGAAGAGAGGGAGGAATGCGGGCAATGAAAAAAGTTCTCACGCTGATGGTTGTGGTGGCAGTGGTCGCCCTGGCATTCGCGCCCCTGGCCTTTGCGGCGGATGTGCAGGGCAAGGTGAAGGCCGTGGACCAGAGCGGGCGGTGGCTGACGCTCGAGGACGGCCTCCAGCTCATGATTCCCGCCTCCGTGAAGGTCGACCGCCAGGCTCTCCAGCCCGGCGCAGACGTGAAGGTCAGCTACGAGACCCAGGGCAACCAGCACATCGTCACCGCCATCGAGGTACGCCCCGCGGCCAAGTAAGCCGCCGCCCGTCGTAGAGAATCGGGGCCCGGAGTCATCCGGACTCGATTCCGTGTTCGCCGGCCGCTCAAAAGGGTCCAGATGCGAGGCGGCGCCCGAAGGCAGCATGCGAGGCGTACTCTCTGTACGTTGAGCATGCTGCCGAGGGCGCCGTCTTCTTCTCGCTCAAGCGTCGATGACGATGGTTGACGGGAGGGCCTCTTCGCGCAAGCGCTCATCGCCGCAGATGGTCCCCTTTCAGCGGTCGGCCGGTGAGAGGGCGGCGATGAAGGCACGGACGCGCTTGGCATTGGCGCCAAGGTCGCTGCGGCCGATCCGGGAGACCGAGCGGATATCCACCAGGCTTCCATTCAGCGCCGGGACCACTCGCACCACGATGTCATCCTTGAAGCGGAAGAGCGGTGTGGTGGCCGTGGCCTCGAGCCGACCCTCCGGCGGTGCCGCGGCGACGATGTGCCACCCCAGCCCGCGCGCGGCAGCCTCGATGCGCGGGAAGGCCTGCTCGGGAGGATCGGGGAGCAGCAGGGGAATGATGTCGGGGTAACCCTTTTTCTGCAGGGCGGCCACCACGGGGCCGCCATACGCCGCTCCATTGAAAGAGGCCTGGCGCGTCGTGAGGAGCGCCACGAACTGTGGCGGATCCTCCGTATCCGTGGTGACGTCGTGGATGCGGGGCGCCGTGAGCATCTTGAAGATGAGCGGGGCCATGACGACAAGCCCCACTACCGCGACGGTGATCCAGAGCATAGCGCGCCTCCGTTTCTTGCGGGTCTCCGCCATGGTCATGGGCCTCCCCGGGGGCAACCGGAGCTGACCTGCTAGGGGAGGATACCGCGCCTTGACAGGGCCTCGACGGCGCGACTAGAGTCGGCTCGTCATGACGATCTCCGCGGCGCGGCTGGCCTTGGCCGCCCTGCTCCTCCTCGCCGGTTGCCTTGCGGAGCCCCAGGGTTATACCCAGCAGGATCTCCAGTCGCGCTGTCTCATGACGGGCGGCGTCTGGTACCCGAGCGCCGGGCGCGACGGCTTCTGTGAATACCAGTCCCCGGGCTTTCTCTGAGCCGGGCGCGCACAACCCATGCCCTCCGCTCCGGAGCTCAGAGCCGTGCCGACGGTACAGATCGACGACGATCATGTGCGCGTCACCGAGTGGCGCTTTGCCCCGGGAGCGGCCACGGGCTGGCACCGCCACGAATACGCCTACGTGGTGGTGCCCATGACGACGGGAACGCTGGCCATCACGGGTCCGGACGGCCCTTCGTCGGCCGAGTTCGTGACCGGGCAATCCTACACGCGTGGAGCGGGCGTGGAGCACGATGTCAGGAACGCGAACGCCTTCGAGTTCATCTTCGTCGAGGTCGAGATCAAAGCGTGCCCGTGAGCGGCCCTTCCTCCCGGGCCCATCGGCCCGGCGGCTAACGCGTGGGCCGGGTGCGGCTGTCGCGGATCGTCCGCGTGTTCGCGTGGACGGGGCTCACGAGCGTGGGCGGCGGCCGCTACGCCTACTTCTACGAGTCGCTGGTGGCGCGGCGGGGCTGGGTCAAGCGCGAGGAGTTCGTTCAGGACCTGACCCTCTGCCAGCTCCTGCCCGGTCCCAACTTCTCCAATCTGGCTGTGGCCCTCGGCTTCCGGCTGGGCGGACCGGGTGGCGCGGCATGGGGCGCGGTGGCCCTCATTCTACCCGGCGCCCTCATCCTGCTCGGCCTGAGCGCGCTCTACTTTCGGGGCGAGTTCAGCCCGACCATGGCCCATGGGCTCCGGGGGGTGGCGGCGGCCATTGTCGGCCTCGTCTTCGTCACGACCGGGCGCATCATTCCCGTCGCCCTGCGCACCTGGCGCGCGGTCGTGATCGCGGCGGCGGTGTTCTTGCTGGTGGGGGTGCTCCGCGTCAATGCGGCCCTCACCATCGCGCTCGTGGCGCCCGGCAGTCTCTGGCTGTTTCGCCCGACCCCGAGATCGTCATGATCGCCGCTCTCGCCCGACTGACCTGGACCTTTCTCTGGCTGTCCGTGATCTGTATCGGCGGGGGTCTCGGCGTGGTGCCCGAGATGGAGCGGCAGGTCGTCCGCCACGGCTGGGTGACTCGCCAGGAGTTCATCGATGGTTACGCGCTCTCCCAGCTCACGCCGGGACCCAGCATGCTGGTCGTCGTGTTCGTCGGCTATCGCGCCCATGGACTCGTGGGCGCGCTCCTGGCGGGAACGGCGATGTTTCTGCCCGTCTCGCTCCTCACGGCCCTGATCGCGCGGAACTGGGCGGAGATTCGTCAGCGCGCGTGGGCGCAGGTGGCCGAGCGGGCGCTGACCCCGATCGGGATTGGTCTCACGGCGGCGGGGGTCTACACCCTCGCGCGCGCGGGCCTCCACGGCGTTCCGTCCGTGATCATCGCCATCCTCGCCGGTCTCGCGCTCTGGACCGGACGGGTGCCGGCCATCGTGCCCGTGCTGGCGGGGGGCGTCGTGGGCTGGCTTGCCGCCCTCTGAGCCGCCGTCAGTCGACGCGGGAGATGAGGTCGGAGCTCAAGCCCTTGACGCTCGTCTGGCCGCAGAGGGCCATGGTCGTGCGGAGCTCGCGGCGGAGAATCCCCAGCGCGCAGGCCACGCCGGCCGCGCCGTCGGCGGCCAGGCCCCAGAGGATCGCGCGGCCCGCCGCCACCACGGTGGCCCCGAGGGCCAGGCCCTTGAGCACGGCCGTGCCACGATCGAAGCCGCCGTCCACCACGATGGGGACCGCCCCCGCCACCGCGTCCGCGATCGCGGGCAGGGCGTCGATGGCGGCCTGGGTATGGTCGAGCTGGCGGCCGCCATGGTTGGACACCCAGATCAGCTCCACGCCCGCCTCGACGGCACGCTGGGCATCGCGCACGGTCATGATGCCCTTGATGCCGATGGGCAGCCGCGTCGTCTTCTTGAGCCACGCCACGTCGTCCCACGTCAGGCGCTCCGGATAGCTGCCGTCGGGTCCCCGCGGGTTGGGCGCGTGCGACATGGCCTCGCGCGGGTTGAAGCGGTGGACGATATCGCGCTCGCGTCGGCCATAGACCTGCACGTCGACGGTCAAGACCACCGCGTGATAGCCGGTAGCCTCGACGCGCGCGAGGAGGTTGGCGACCCAGGCGCGGTCGCCGTGATGATAGAGCTGGAACATCTTGGGCCCGGCGCTCGCCTTGGCCACGTCCTCCACCGTCCAGCCCGCCGCGCCCGATAGGAACTGGAGCGTGTCGCCCTGGGCGGCGCCTCGGGCCATCTCGAGGTCGCCGTGCGGATGGAAGAGGATCAGACCACCCATGGGGGCGACAGCTACCGGCCAGGACATGGGCACCCCGAGGAGCCGTGTGGACAGGTCGATCTCACGGATATCGACGAGAATGTCCTGGCGTATGGCCAGCCGATCGAGGGCGCGGCGATTGCGCTTGCGCGTCATCTCGGTCTCGGCGGCGCCGTCGCCGAAGTTCCACGCGTCGCGGGGCAAGACCTTCTTCGCGTACTTCCGGATTTCCGGGAGCGTGACGAATTTGTCGGCCATGGGTCCGTACCATACTGCGACCGGGCACCGGAGGCAAACGTCTATTTGACACGCCACAAGCGCGAGCCTACAGTGACACACCAACTTCCATCCACAGGAGGCCACGTCCATGATGTACGAGCTCCGCACCTACCACGCCATGCCCGGCCGGCTGCCCGATCTCAATCGGCGCTTCGCCGAGATCACCCTGGACTTCTTTAAGAAGCACGGCATCGAAGTCGTCGGCTTCTGGACCAATGAGCTCGGCGGCTCCTCCGACCAGCTCATCTACATGCTGGCCTACGAGAGCCTCGCCGATCGCGAGAAGAAGTGGAGCGCCTTCGTCACCGACAAGGAGCGGCTCGCCAAGTTCGCGGAGACGGAGAAGAACGGGCCCCTGGTGGCGCGACTCACCGCGCAGATGCTCAGGCCCACGCCCTATTCGCCGATGAAGTAGCGGCCGGTGCGTCCGCGCTCGGCCGCCCTTGCCGCGCTCCTGGTTGTCGGCCCGGCCCTCGTGGCTTGCCAGCGGGAGCAGAAGGCCATCGAGCAGGATCTACCCGCGGCGCGGGCGACCAAGGCGCGCGCCGATGCGCAGCAGATCGCGGGCGCGGTGCGTCTCTATCAGACCACGTTCGGGGCGCTCCCCGGCTCCCTCGAGCAATTGACGCAGGCCCAGACGGTGGGCGGCGTCACCGGCGGGCCGTTTCTCGCTCGAATCCCCCCGCCGCCCACGGGCTGGGCGCCGTACGCATACGCGAAGCAGGACGAGACGAATTTCACCGTCACCTCCTCGGGCGGCGGCGTCACCGTGAGCACGCCATGACGATACAACGGAACGCTCGACCGCGACTGCCCCTCCTGGCCCCGGATACCCTCGATCCCGAGCTTCGTCTCATGCTCGAGCGCTGGCAGGCGGAGGGCGGCGATCCGAATTTCATTCTCACCCTCGCGCGCTTGCCGGAAACGCTCAAGCGCTTCGTGGCCTTCTACTCGCCTCTCGTGCGCAAGGGCGTGGTGGAGCACCGCACCAAGGAGCTGGCGCGGCTGCGCCTGGCTCAGCTCAACGACTGCGCCTACTGAATGTCCACCCGCTACGCCTTGGGAAGGCGCGAGGGCATCACGGAGGAGCTGGTGGCGGCCCTCGCCGACTACGAGGGCGGGCCTTTCTCCGCGCGCGAGAAGGCGGCGCTCCGCTATGCGGATCGTCTCTTCTTCGACCACCATCGAGTGGATGACGCGCTCTGGGATGAGCTATCCGGCCTCTTCACGGAGGAGGAGCGCCTCGAGCTGACCTGGGTTCTCTCGGAGTTCATCGGCCTGGGCAAGGTGATGTATGTCCTCGGCGTCCAGCATGGCGGCCATGCCCATGTCTGAGGCGGACCGCCTGTTCTCCATCCTCAGTCGACGGGAGAGCCCGGCATGAGCGCAGTGAGGGAGCTCGACACCCCGGCCGTGACCATTCGCCTCGACATCATGGAAGACAATATCCGGCGGGTGCAGGCCCATCTCGCCAAACACGGCATCGGCAATCGCCCCCACATCAAGACCCACAAGATCCCCGCCATCGGGAAGCTGCAGATGCAGGCGGGCGCCATGGGGATCACGTGCCAGAAGATCGGGGAGGTCGAGGTCTTCGTGGACGCGGGAGTGGCCGACGACGTCCTGCTCACCTTCAATATCCTGGGCCACGCCAAGACGGAGCGGCTCATGGCGCTGTGCCGACGGGCGCCGGGACTGACGGTGGTGCTCGACAACGAAGTGGTGGCGCGGGAGCTCAGCGAGGCGGGGGCGCGCCACGGCGTCGATGTGCGGTTCCTCGTCGAGTGCGATACCGGGTTCGGGCGCACCGGCGTGCAGACGCCCGAGGCCGCCTTCGATCTGGCGCGGGAGGCGGCCCGGCTGCCCAGGATGCACTTCCGCGGTCTCATGACCTTTCCCAATCGCGAGCCCACCACGCGGGAATTCTTCGCGCGCGCCCTGGGGCTCTTCAAAGGCGCGGGGGTGCCCGTGCCGGTGGTCTCGGGCGGGGGAACGCCCACGCTCTTCACCGCGCAGAATATCCCGGCGCTGACCGAGCATCGCGCCGGCACCTGCGTCTTCAACGACGTCATGGTGGTCTCGTCCGGCACCGCGACCTGGGACAACTGCGCCATGCGGGTGCGCGCCACCGTGGTCAGCCGGCCCACCGACGGCCGCGCCATCCTGGATTGCGGGACCAAGGTGCTGACCTCTGACCAGTACGGGCAGAAAGGCTTCGGCCACATCCTGGAATACCCCGAGGCCGTGGTGGGCAATCTCTCCGAGGAGCACGGCATCGTGGACCTCTCGGCCTGCGCGGACCGGCCGAAGGTGGGCGAGATCGTCCACGTGGTGCCCAACCACTGCTGCGTGGTCAGCAACATGGTGGACGAGCTCTACGGCGTCCGCGGCGAGACGGTCGAAGTCGTCTGGCCCGTGGCTGCCCGCGGCCGCGTGCGCTAGAGACCTCGGGTGCCCGCGCGCGGGGCCGATGTGGTCGTCGAGGCGCTCGTGGCCGCCGGCGTGCGTCAGCTCTTCTCGCTCTCCGGCAATCAGATCCTGTCCATCTACGACGCCACCGTCGGCTCGGGGATCCGCATCATCCACACACGCCACGAGGCGGCGGCCGTGCACATGGCCGATGCCTGGGGTCGGCTCACCGAAGAGCCGGGCGTGGCGCTCGTCACCGCCGGGCCCGGACACCTGAATGCCCTGTCCGCGCTCTATGGCGCGCTCATGTCCGAATCCCCCGTGGTGCTCCTGAGCGGGGCCTCGCCGCTCAGCCAGGCGGGCCGCGGGGCCTTTCAGGAGATGGACCAGGCGGCGGCGGCCGCGCCCGTCGCCAAGGCCTCCTGGATGGCGAGCAAGGCAGAGCGGCTCGGAGAAGATATCGCCATTGCCCTCGATCTCGCCCGGAATGGTCGGCCAGGGCCCGTGCACGTCAGCCTGCCCGGGGATCTCCTGGAGTCCGAGGTAGGCGGAAGTCAGGAGCGGCTTCCCGACATACATCGCCCTTCCATGCCGGCTGCGGACGCTGATGTGCGGCGCCTCCTCGAGCTCCTCGAAGCCTCGCGGCATCCGCTCATCCTGACCGGCTCGGCCATGTCACGTCCGGCACGCGCCCGGAGTGTCGAGCGCCTCTGCGCCGCCACGGGGATCCCGGCTCTGGCCATAGAGAGCCCGCGCGGAGTGAATGACCCGTGGCTTCACATGGCCGCGACCTATCTGGGCCAGGCGGATTTCGTCCTGCTCCTAGGCAAGCGGCTCGACTTCGCCGTGCGCTTCGGCGCGCCGGCCGCCTTCTCTCCCTCCTGTCGCTTCGTGCAGGCGGACTGGGACGCCGAGGCGCTCGACAGCAGCGGCCGCGTCACCCTGGGGATGGTGACCGACCCCGCCCTGCTCGCGGAGAGACTGGCCGAGGCCTTTGGGTCCCTGGGGTCAGGACGAACGAACGGGCGCTGGCACGCGTGGGGCGAGCTGGTCGCGGCAGCGCGGCGGCTCGTGCCTGACGAGTGGCATGCGCTCCGTCGCAAGCCCGGCTCGCCCATTCATCCGCTCCGCGTGGGCGCGGCGCTCCAGCCATGGCTCGATGGCGGCGCCATCCTGGTCGCCGACGGCGGCGAGTTCGGCCAGTGGATACAGGCGGGCTGCGAGGCCGGGACCCGGCTCATCAATGGCCCCGCGGGCTCGATCGGCAGCGCCTTGCCCATGGCTCTCGGCGCCCGCCTCGCCCACCCGGAGCGCACGGTGATCGCGGCCCTCGGCGACGGCACCTTCGGCTTTCACGGCTTCGAGCTCGACACGGCCCTCCGCTGCGGTTTGCCCGCGGTCGCCGTCGTGGGCAATGACGCGCGCTGGAATGCCGAGCACCAGCTGCAGCGGCAGCAATATGGCGCGGACCGCGCGGTGGGCTGTGAGCTCCTGCCCTCGCGCTACGACCAGCTGGCCGCCGCCCTGGGCGGGCATGGAGAATACGTCGAGCGTGCGGAGGAGCTGGAGCCGGCGATCGAGCGCGCGGTCCGCTCCGGCCTCCCCGCCTGCGTCAACGTGGTGATCGAGGGGCTCGCCGCGCCGACCTACCATAGAGCAAACCCTGCCCACTGAAATCAGGGCACGTCAGGAGCCCCCAGCGAGTTTTCCCGCGAGGAGGGTCAGGTCGTTGGGGCCGACGTCGGAGACGAGAGCGTAGCCGAGCTCGCCGTCCCGCCACAGCAGGACGTTGAAGCCTCGTGCCGAGGTGCGGTAGACCTCCAGCCGGCCGAGGCGCTCGAGACCGCGACGCGGCCAGGGCAGGCCCTCGGCCTTGACGACGAAGACGGACACGGTGTGGAGCCGCCGGCCATAGACGAGCGTCGCGGCCTGGCGATCGAGGAAATAGCCCACGGCCCCGCCCCGCAAGGGAAAGTCCGCATCGCCGGGAAAGCGCGCGCCGGGAGCGAAGTCGAGCCGGCCGGAGAACCAGGGGATGACCTGATGGATGCCGCTGCTCTCGATCTCGAGCGGCCGCTGGCTCTGGAGCAGGCGGATATGATCGTTGACGGCCTCGGTGACCATCGCGGTCCGTCCGGCCTCTGGCGGCGCGAGCACGCGCTCCCAGGCCAGCGGCGCCAGGGCCAACAGGACCACGGCGGCGGCCACCACGGGCATCCATCTCTTCAGCCCCGGCCGCCGCGTCGCGGGGGATGAGACCTCGCCGGGCCAATGAGCGGCGAGCCGGCGCTTCAACGCGAGGGGCGCCGAATACTGCGGCAGCTTGCGCTCGAGGGCGAGGGTCAGTTCATGCTCCAGGCGATCCTCGTGGGCGCAGCCTGGACAGCCGTCGAGGTGGGCCCGCACCTGGCCATGGGCCTCTGAGCCAAGCCGCCCCTGCTGATAGTCGAGGAGCACTTCGCGGACATCGCCGCAGTCCATGCGCCTCAGGTCTCCCAGTCCCGCAGGGCCTGGCGGAGGGCGGCGCGCGCGCGCGACAGCCGTGACTTGACCGTGCCCACCGCGCAGCCCAGCACCTGCGCGGTCTCCGCTTCCGTCAGCCCTTCCAGGTCGAGCAGGATCACCGTGCGCCCGTCCTCCGAGAGCCCCATGAGCGCGCGCTCGATGTCCTCGGCGGCTGCTTTCCGCAGGCGATCGAGCTCGATGCTCTCCCTCTGGCGCCCGATGTCCGCCGCGGGGGGCAGTGACGGGCTGACCGTGTCGAGCCCGCCCGTGACAGGATTGTGACGCTCGCGTCGATAGTGGCTCACGAACGTGTTGCGCAGGATGCGGAAGAGCCAGGCCTTGAGATTGGTCCCGGGCGTGAACTGCGCGGCGGCATTGAGCGCCCGCGTATAAGTTTCCTGGACGAGATCCTCGGCATCACTCTCGTTCCTCGTGAGATAGCGCGCCAGATTGTAAAGGCCATCCGCATAGGCGAGGGCCTCCCGGCCCATGGCCCCCGGCTGCTCTCCATCGCTTCGG
>DASYTI010000060.1 GCA_036002485.1 Candidatus Methylomirabilota bacterium
TACGACTACTGCCGGCAGGGCGGCATCACCTTCACCCGCAGTCGCGCCTGGAAGAAGAACGACAGCGCCCATGTCGAACAGAAGAACGGCGCCGTCGTCCGCCAGCTCGTCGGCTATGATCGCTTCGCCTCCAAAGCCGCCTATGCCCAGCTCGCCCGCGTCTATCGCCTCGCCCGCCTGCACGTCAACTTCTTCCAGCCCGTGCAGAAGCTCGTGAGCAAACAGCGGGACGGCGCCCATGTGCACCGCGTCTATGACCGGGCCCAGACGCCCTATCACCGGCTCTGCGCCGCCGGCGTGCTCCTGCCCCGCGTCCGCGAGGACCTCGAGGCGCTCTATCAACGCCTCCACCCCCTGCAGCTCCGGCGTGATCTCGAAGCGGCACTGGACCGTCTGTGGACCCTGGCCGCCCTGGATCCGCACCGCCAGGGGCATACCGAGATAGCCACCCCCTCCATGAAGTCCGCTTCTGAAGGCGCCTAGGCAATGGCTTCGGTAACCCTGAATTATGAGTTGACGAGTACAGGAGGGTAACCCTCACTTATGAGTTCCTACGTAGTCGGCCCCGCGGCCACTACTGTATCGCGATGGGAACAGGCGGGATGAGCAGGAAGAGCAGGATGAGGCAGCCGACGCCGACGGCGTAGCGACCCGGCGAGAGCGGCGAGAGGTCGTCGAGGGGCGGCTGATGCTGAAAGCCCATGACGAAGAAGAGCAGGAATGCCCAGACGAACCAGTTGCCCGACCCCGTGACCGCGCCGAGCGCTAGGAGCGCGAGAAACGTCGCGACCGAGACCTGCCGATGCCGCGCGCCGAAGAGCGCGTAGGCGATCCTCCCGCCATCGAGCTGGCCGACCGGGATGAGGTTGAGGGCGGTGACGAAGAGTCCTACCCACCCCGCCAGCGCCACCGGGTGGACGAAGACGTCATGGCCCGGGGGAATGGGGCCGAAGACGAGCCACGTCATGAATCGCATCACGAGCGAGTCGCCAAAGACGACGGCGCCCCCGGAGGGAACCGCGCCGACCTTGGACCAGCCGAGACCTATCCACAGGGCGGGCAGGGCCACGAGCAGGCCGGCGAGCGGGCCGGCGGCCGCGATGTCGAAGAGCGAGTTCCGGTCGCGCGCGGGCGAGCGCATGCGGATGATGGCTCCCAGAGTGCCGAAGAGAAAGGGGGGCGGCGCGGGGATGAAATAGGGGAGGCTCACGGACGCGCCGTAGTGTCGCGCGGTGAAGTAGTGGCCGAACTCGTGGGTACCGAGGATCCCGAGGAGCGTGAAGGCGAAGGGAAAGCCGTTCGCGAGTTTCAGCGGCTCGGTGAAGGGGTTGAAGTCGAAGAAGGCGCCCGAGCCCGCCACCACCGTGGAAAGCACCGTGAGCACGAACAGGATGATGTTCGTGCGCGGCCGCGAGGGCACCTCGACCTCGACGAAGGGCAGCGCCCGCACCCATGTCGTGCCCCCGCTCGCCTGGAGGAATGGCGTATAGCCGAAGGAACGGAAGCGCGGCTGGAGGCTCGTGATGGCCGTCGCGGGCGACTGGAGGAGGCGGCCCCCGAAGGCGAGGGCGTGACCCTCCGCCCTCACCTGCTCCACCTCGAGCACGCCGTGCAGCTGCGGGCCCAGCTCGGCGATGGCGAAGGCGGAGGAATCGGGGGAGGGCGGGACCGGCCGCCCGCGTAAGGGCCAGAAGCGCATGATCTCACGTTACCACAGGGCCCGCGCGGCCACCGTCCGGCGGGCCGCCTCGAGCCCGCCCTCGAGGTAGATGACGGCCAGCACGGCCTCGAAGGCCGTGGCCAGCACCGACTCCTTCTCGCGCCCGCCCGTCTGCCCCTCGCCCCGGCCCACGCGCAAAGCGGTCCCGAGCTCGATATCGGCGGCCCAGCGCGCGAGATTCGATCCCGAGATCAGGGCCGCGCGCTTCGGGGTCAGGGTGCCCTCGGACGCGCCGGGATCGAGACGCCAGAGATGCTCCCCGACCACCAGCCCGAGCACGGCGTCGCCGAGAAAGGCCAGCGCGCCATTGTCCGCGGTGCCGGGGTGCTCGTTGGCGTAGGAGCGGTGGGTCAGAGCCTGCTCGAGAAGCGCAACGTCCCTGAAGGGAAAGCCCAGGCGCGCGCCCAGGGCGCCGAGCGCGTCGGACCCGGCCGGCACTACGGGTGGAACTTCCTCAGAGCCAGCGTCGCGTTCGTTCCGCCGAATCCGAAGGCGTTGGTGAGGGCCACCTCGACCTCCTGCTTGCGCGCCTGATTCGGGATGTAGTCGAGATCGCACTCCGGATCGGGCTTCTCGTAGTTCATGGTCGGGGGGAGCACGCCGTGGTGGAGGGCGAAGGCGGTGGCGATGGCCTCGATGCCCCCGGCTGCCCCCAGCAGGTGTCCCGTCATCGACTTGGTCGACGAGACCGGCACCTTCTTCGCGTGCTCGCCGAACACGCGCTTGATGGCGAGGGTCTCGAACTTGTCGTTGTAGGGCGTCGAGGTCCCGTGCGCGTTGATGTAGCCGACGGCCGAGGGCTCAAGCCCGCCGTCGCGGAGGGCGGCCGACATGGCCCGCGCGGCGCCATCGCCCTCGGGATCGGGGGCCGTCATGTGGTGGGCATCGCTCGTCATGCCGTAGCCCACCACCTCGGCGTAGATGCGGGCGTCCCGCGCGCGCGCATGCTCGAGGGACTCCAGCACGATGAGCCCGCCGCCCTCTCCGCACACGAAGCCGTCCCGCTCGGCATCGAAGGGCCGGGAGGCCTTGGTCGGCTCGTCGTTGCGGGTGGACATGGCCTTCATCTGGCAGAAGCCCGCGATGGTCAACGGGATGATGATGGCCTCCGAGCCGCCGGCGATCATCACGTCGGCGTCCCCTCGCTCGATGATGCGCATGGCCTCGCCGATGGCATGGTTACCGGTGGCGCAGGCCGTCACCACGGACGAGTTCGGTCCCTTGGCGCCGAACCGCATGGAGATCACGCCCGAGGCCATGTTGATGATGATCATGGGCACGAAGAAGGGCGACACGCGGTCGGGCCCCTTGGTCCGGAGCGTCTCGTAGTTGTCGAGCAGTGTCTCGATGCCCCCGATGCCCGATCCGACGAGCACCCCGAACCGGGAGGCATCGACCCGGTCCGTCTCGAGCCCCGCGTCCTCCACCGCCATCACCGCGCAGGCCACCGCGTACTTGAGGAAGAGGTCGAACTTGCGATCGTCCTTCTTGTCGATGTACTTCAGGGCGTCGAAGCCTTTGACCTCGCCGGCAATGCGCGTGGCATAGCCCGCGGTGTCGAAGCGGGTGATGGCGCCGATGCCGGAGCGGCCTTCCAGGAGCGCGGCCCAGAACTCCTCGGCCGTGTTCCCCACGGGCGTGACCGCCCCCGCTCCGGTGATGACCACGCGGCGCTTGTCCATGCCCATGGACGGAAAGCCGGGCGCCCCGGCTATTGGTTCTCCTTGATGTAGCTGATCGCATCGCCTACCGTCGTGATCTTCTCGGCGTCCTCGTCGGGGATCTCGAGGTCGAATTCCTCCTCGAAGGCCATCACGAGCTCCACGGTGTCCAGGGAGTCGGCGCCCAGGTCCTCGATGAACTTGGCGTTGGGATTGACCTCGTCCTCTTCGACCCCGAGCTGCTCGACGATGATTTCCTTGACGCGCTCTTCGACCGGCTTTGCCATGCACACCTCCCGACTACCCGAGTGTATTGAACTCACACGACCGCTGCTCCGTCCACGGGGTGGGCGCCCTCCCCTACATGTACAGCCCCCCGTTGACGTGGATGATCTGGCCCGTGACATAGGCGGCCCCGTCACCGGCCAGGAATCGTACCACCTCCGCCACCTCCCGCGCCGCCCCCACCCGCTTGAGCGGCACCTGCCGGAGCAGGCTCTCGCGGGCCTCGTCAGGTATCCCGGCCGTCATCTCGGTCTCGATCAAGCCCGGGGCCACCGCATTGACCTGAATGTTCCAGTGCGCGAGCTCGCGCGCCGCCGATTTCGTGAGGCCGATGACGCCTGCCTTGGCCGCGGAGTAATTGGCCTGGCCCGCGTTGCCCATGGCCCCGGCCGCCGAGGTGATGTTGATGATGTGCCCGCTCTTCTGCCGCATCATGACCTTGGCGCCTGCGCGCGTCATCAGGAACACGCCGCGGAGGTTGGTGTCCATCACCTGGTCCCAGTCGTCATCTTTCATCCGCACGAGCAGCTGGTCTCGCGTGATGCCGGCATTGTTGACGAGCACGTCGATGCGTCCGAAGCTGTCCTTCGCGGCCTCGATCAGCCGCTCGCAGTCCTCTCGCTTGGACTGGTCCGCCACCACTCCCAGCGCGGCGCCGCCCAACGTCTCGATTTCCTTGGCGGCGGCGCCGACGCGGGCCGCGTCGCGGCCAGAGACTACCACGGAGGCGCCGTCCTCCGCCAGCAAACGGGCGATAGCGAGCCCGATTCCGCGTGTGCCGCCGGTGACGATGGCCGAGCGTCCGGCCAGCGCCTTGCCGTCGGTCACGCCACCGCTCCGCCCGCGAGCGCCGTCGCGGCCTTCTCGAGCGACTCGGCGTCCTCCACGGCGTGGCCGCGAGCCCCGTCGAGGGTGCGCTTGAGGAGCCCCGTCAGCACCCGCCCCGGTCCAACCTCGAACCATGAGGTAGCCCCGGCCCCGGCCAGGGCCTCGAGACACTCGGTCCACCTCACCGGGCTGACCACCTGGCGGATCAAGAACGGCTTGATGTCCCCCGCGCTCGTCGTGGCCTGCGCGTCCACGTTGCGAAAGACCGCCACCCGAGGCGCCTGCACGGCCATCGGCTCGAGCTCGGCGGCGAGGCGATCGGCGGCCGGGCTCATGAGGGCGCAGTGGAAAGGCGCGCTCACCGGCAAGAGCATGCTCTTCTTGGCGCCGAGCCCGGCCGCGGCCTTGAGGGCTCGCTCCACGGCTCCCTTGTGGCCCGCGATGACGATTTGCCCCGGCGAATTGATGTTGGCCACGCTCACGACCTCACCCTGCGCGGCCTCGGCGCAGGCCTGCTCGGCCGCGGGCAGGTCGAGGCCGAGGAGGGCCGCCATGGCGCCGGTGCCGACGGGTACGGCCTCCTGCATGAACTCGCCACGCCTGCGGACGAGCCGTACGGCATCGACGAAGCCGAGGGCTCCGGTCACCACCAAAGCCGAGTACTCGCCCAGGCTGTGGCCGGAGGCCAGATCGGGCCGGATGCCGCGCTCGTGGAGGGCGGCGGCGGCGGCCACGCTGGCCGCGAGGACGGCCGGCTGAGTGTTGGCCGTGAGCTCGAGCGCTTCCGCGGGCCCCTCGAAGCAGAGCCGCGAGAGCGGAAAGCCCAGCGCCTCGTCGGCCTTCTTCCACACGGCCGCGGCCGCGGCCGAGGACTCGGCGAGCGCCCGCCCCATGCCGACCGCCTGCGAGCCCTGCCCGGGGAACAGAAAGGCGATCTTCACGCGGGACCTACCAGCGCAGCAGCGCGGCGCCCCAGGTGAAGCCGCCCCCGAAGGCCGCCATCAAGACCAGGTCGCCCGGCTTGATCCGCCCGAGGGCCAGGGCTTCTTCGAGCGCCACGTAGACCGACGCCGCGCCGGTATTGCCGTAGCGGTCCACGTTGACGAGCACCCGATCCATGGGCACCTTGAGCCGCTTCACCGCGGCCTCGATGATGCGCAGGTTGGCCTGGTGGGGGATGAAGAGGGCGAGGTCGTCGGCCGTGATGCCGTTGCGCGACAGGATGCGCTCGGCGCAGTCGCCGAACATCCGCACGGCCACCTTGAAGACCTCGTTCCCCTTCATCCGGCAAAAGTGCATCCCCTTGTCCACGGTTTCGTGGGTGGCGGGGTAGCGAGAGCCGCCCGCGGGCTGGATGAGGAGGTCGCCGTAGCGGCCGTCGGAGTAGAGGTCGGTGTCGAGGATGCCCGCCTCCCCGTCGGAGGCGCGCAGCACCGCCGCCCCCGCGGCGTCGGCGAGCAGGATGCACGTGCCGCGATCCGTGTAGTCCACGATGCGCGAGAGACACTCCGCCCCGATGCAGAGCACGGTGCGGTACTTCCCGCTCTCGATGTACTGCGCGCCCACGGAGAGGCTGTAGATCGACCCGGAGCAGGCGGCATAGAGGTCCATGGAGCCCGCGTTGCGGCAGCCGAGCTGGTGCTGAACGATGTTGGCAGTGGTGGGAAAGGCCATGTCGCCCGTGGTGGTGCCGACCACGATGAGATCGATCTCGACCGGCTCCACGCCCGCGCGCTCGAGGGCCTGCTGGGCGGCCTTGAGGGCGAGGTCGGAGGTCGCCTCGCTCTCGTCGGCGATGCGGCGCTCGCGGATGCCCGTGCGCTGGACGATCCACTCGTCCGACGTCTCGACCATCCGCTCGAGCTCCTCATTGGTCAGGATGCGCTTCGGAGCATACGCGCCGACGCCGATGATCCGCGCCCGGGTCATTCGCGACCTCCCTCCCGCCCCTCGGCCAGCTCTGTCTCGGCCTCGAGGGCGGTCTTGATGTGCTCGTTCACGCCGTTCTTGACCCATTCCGCCGCCACCCGCACGGCATTCTTGATGGCCTTCACCGGGGAGGCGCCGTGGCAGATGATGGAGGCGCCGTTGATGCCGAGGAGCGGCGCCCCGCCCATCTCCGTGTAGTCCACCCGGCGCTTCATCCGATCGAAGGCCCGCCGGGAGAGGGCGGCTCCGGTCAGCGAGAAGACATTGCGTCCGAGCTCTTCGCGGATCATGGCCGTGAGCATCTCGGCCAGGCTCTCGGAAACCTTGAGGCAGACATTGCCCGTGAAGCCGTCGGTGACCACGACGTCGCAGCGGCCATTGTAGATGTCGCGGCCCTCGATATTGCCGATGAAGTTCAGAGATGACGTCCGCAGCTCGTCGAAGGCCTCGCGGGTCAGCTCGTTGCCCTTGCCCTCTTCCTGGCCCACGGAAAGCAGCCCCACGCGAGGATTGTCTTTGCCCACGATGTCGCGCGAGTAGACATGGCCCATGACGGCGAACTGGAACAGGTGGCGAGGCTTGGGATCCACGTTGGCCCCGGCGTCGATCAGGACGGTATAGCCGGACAGGCTCGGCAGCGCCGCCGCGATGGCGGGGCGGTCGACTCCCGGCAAGACGCCCAGCACGTACATCCCGATGGCCATGGCGGCGCCGGTATTCCCGGCCGACACGAGCGCCTCGCACTCGCCCGTCTTGCAGAGCTCGGCCGCCACGCGGAGCGACGAGTCGTGCTTGCGCCGGAGGGCATGCGAGGGCGGCTCCGCCATCCCCACCACCTGGCTGGCGTGGCGGACGGACACGGGCAGCTCCTGCGCCTTGAGCCGGATGATCTCGCGCTCGACGGCGGCCTTGTCGCCCACGAGCACCGAGGCGAGCCCGAACTCGCGGGCGGCCGCGACGGCGCCCTCGACCACGACGGCGGGACCGAAGTCGCCGCCCATGGCGTCTACCGCGATCTTCATCGGCCGCGGCTCACTGGCGTCGAAGCTACTCGCCCTCGATCGCGATGACTTCCCGGCCCTTGTAGTAGCCGCACTTCGGGCAGATCTGGTGAGGCATCTTCACTTCCCGGCACTGCGGACAGATGGACCGGGTGGGCATGGCCATCTTGTAGTGGGTGCGGCGCTTGCGCCCGCGGGTCTTGGAATGTCGTCGCTTCGGCAGCGGCATGGCGTGGTGGCTCCTTGAGCCGGGCCGGGCGGCCGGCCGGGCGCGCTATCGATGCAGTCGATCCGCGAGCGTCTTGAGGGCGGCCCAGCGCGGATCGCTGGTCACCGGCGCGCAGGCGCAGGCCACCGCGTTCCGGTTGACGCCACAGGACGGGCACAGGCCTTTGCAATCCTCGCGGCAGAGGGGCTTCATGGGCAGCCCGAGGGCCGCCTCGGTCTCGAGCAGGGCATCGAGATCGATCTGGTCATGGTCATAGACGTCGCTCTCGAGGTCGTCGACGCCCAGCTCCCGCTCCTCCCCGCGACCCGGGCTGGGGACGAAGCGCGTGTGGACATCGGCCTCGACCCGCGCCTCGTAGGGCTCGAGGCAGCGCGAGCATACCTGGGGCATGCGGGCCTCGAGCCGGCCGTCCACGAAGACCGTGTCACCCTCCTTGGAGACGGCGAGCTCGAGGTCCTCGAGTCGCCAGGATCGGTCCTGGAACGGCTCCGGAAAGGCCGAGACGCCCTCGATCTGTATGCCTTCCTCGGGAATTTCGGATACCCTGATGACCATGGCTGAGTCTCGCTAACCCTCGACAGAATTTGTAATTTTCCATTAAACCGGGTCAGTTTACGGGCGGCCTGTCCCGATTGTCAACCTCAAAGGCCCCCTCCCCTTCCCAGCATACGGCCAGAAGCCGGGCGCCGCCCTATACTGATCGGGCTGTGCACACGATTTATTTCGGCGAGAACCTCGATATCCTCCGCCGCCACGTGCCGGACGGCGCCGTCACCCTCGTCTACATCGACCCGCCGTTCAATACGGGCAAGCCCCGGTCGCACACGCGCATCAAGACGGTACGCAGCGCGTCGGGGGATCGTGTCGGCTTCCAGGGACAGCGCTACCGGACGGTCAAGATGGGCTCGCGCGCCTTCCCCGACGCCTTCCACGACTATCCCGCTTTCCTCGAGCCGCGCCTGCGCGAGGCGCGCCGGGTGCTCGCAGGCGATGGCACGCTCTACGTCCACCTCGATTACCGCGAAGTGCACTACTGCAAGGTGCTGCTCGACCGGATCTTCGGGCGTGACTGCTTTCTCAACGAGATCGTCTGGGCCTATGACTACGGCGGCCGCCCGTCGCGGCGCTGGCCGCCCAAGCACGACAATATCCTCGTCTATGTCAAGGATCCTTCGAGCTATGTGTTCGACAGGGAGGCCGTGGAGCGCATTCCGTACATGGCCCCGGGGCTGGTCGGCCCCGACAAGGCGGCGCGGGGCAAGCTGCCGACCGACACGTGGTGGCATACCATCGTGCCGACCCAGGGGCGCGAGCGTACGGGCTATCCCGCGCAAAAGCCCCTCGGCATCCTGCGGCGTATCGTCCAGGCGTCCTCTCGACCCGGCGATGTCGTGCTCGACTTCTTCGCGGGCAGCGGCACCACGGGGGCGGCCTGCCTCGAGACCAATCGCCGGTTTATCTTGATCGACGACAATCCAGACGCGCTCGAGGTCATGGCCCGACGCTTCGCGGGCGTCCGCGGCATCCGCTGGTTCGGCCTCGAGCCGCGCGCGACCGCCCGCCGGCGCCGGGCTTCGGGGCCAGTTGCTTGACGCTCTTGCAGCCGACTGCTAGCATTCGAGCTGGAGGCCCCCCGCAATGGCAAATCTGATCAAGACAGGCTTCCTTCTCATCGTTCTCACGTGCCTGCTCGTGCTGGTCGGCGGAGCTCTGGGCGGCCAGCAGGGCATGACCATCGCCTTCATCCTGGCCCTCGTCATGAACGTGGGCAGCTACTGGTTCTCCGACAAGATCGTGCTCTCCATGTACGGCGCCCAGCCCGTGGACGAGGCCCAGGCGCCCGGTCTCTATCGCATCGTCCGTGAGCTCGCGGCCAAGGCCCAGATCCCCGTGCCGCCGATCTACATGATCCCCGACGACTCGCCCAATGCCTTCGCGACGGGACGCAACCCCTCGCACGCCGCGGTGGCGGTGACGGAAGGTATCCTGCGCATCATGAGCGAGGAGGAGCTCAAGGGCGTGCTCGCCCACGAGCTCTCCCACGTCAAGAACCGCGACACCCTGACCATGACCATTGCCGCCACCATCGCGGGCGCCATCACCTATCTGGGACAGATGGCGCAGTGGGGGGCGATGTTCGGCGGAGGCCGCCGCGACAACGAAGAGGGAGGTGGCGGGGGTCTCGGCATGATCGGCGTGCTCGTCATGGCCATCCTGGCGCCTTTCGCGGCCTTGCTGATCCAGATGGCGATTTCCCGCTCGCGCGAGTACGAAGCCGACGCGACGGGCGCGCGCCTCGTCGGCAAGGCCTCGGGACTCGCCCACGCGCTCGAGAAGCTCGAGGCCGCCTCGCAGCAGAATCCGCTGCCGGCCTCGCCGGCCACCGCGCACCTCTTCATCGTCAATCCCCTGACCTCGGGCGGGATCGCCTCGCTCTTCTCCACTCACCCGCCCATCGAGGAGCGAATCGCCCGCCTCCAGGCGATGAAGCTCTGATCCGCACCGGACCGGGAGCCCGCCCCCGCCGACCCGCTCCCCCCGCATGATCCAGGCCCAGCATCTCCGCAAGGTCTACGGCGCCACCCGGGTCCTCGACGACGTCTCCTTCGAGCTCTCCGCCGGCCAGGGCTTGACGCTTCTCGGCTCGAACGGCGCGGGCAAGACCACGCTCCTCCGCATCCTGGCCACGCTGCTCCGCCCGACCTCGGGCGCCCTCCGGGTCGCCGGAGTGGATCCCGCGCGCGATCCGGAGACGGCGCGGGCCGCCATCGGCATGGTCGGCCACGGCGCCTGGGTCTACGAAGACCTGACCGCGCTCGAGAACCTCCGCTTCTGGGCGGTGATGGGCGGGCAGGCGGCGGGGCCCACGACGCTGCGCGCGGCCCTCGAGGCCGTCGAGCTCGGGGCCGCGGCCGAGCAGCGCGCCCGCACCTTCTCGGCGGGCATGAAGCGACGCCTCGCCCTGGCCCGCGTGCTCCTCGGTCGGTCGCGACTTCTGCTGCTGGACGAGCCCTTCACGGGGCTCGACCGTGCGGGACGCAAATGGCTGGCCGAGTTCCTGCTGGGCTTCAAGAGCCGCGGCGGGGCCTTCGTCGTCGCGACCCATAGCTTCGACGCGGGCCTCGGCGTCGGTGATCGCGTGGCCATTCTCTCGGGTGGCCGCATCGTTCTTGACCGGCCCGCCGCCGAGCTCGGCCGCGAAGATCTCCCACCGTCTGTACGACGACCTCGCCCTGGGCCCGGGGTCCGCCCCGTGAGCGCCTATCTCCGGCGGGCCGGGATCGTGGTCTGGAAGGACGTGCTGACCGAGCGGCGCAGCAAGGAGAGCCTCAATGCCCTCCTGTTCTTCTCGGTTCTCCTCCTCTTCGTCTTCCAGTTCGCTCTCGGGCCTGAGCGCGCGCGCATCGAGACGGCGCTGCCCGGGCTGCTCTGGCTTGGCTTCATCCTGGCCGGCGTGCTCGGGCTCGGCCGCAGCTTTCTTGTCGAGCAAGAAAACGACTGCTGGGAGGGGCTTGTCCTCACGCCCGGCGACAAGTCGGCCATCTACCTGGGCAAGCTGGCCGGCAATGTCCTGGTGATGGCCGCGGTCGAGGCGGCCTTGCTCCTGCTCTTCAATGTCTTCTTCGGGCTCGACTTCAGTGGCGTGCTGCCTCGGCTCGTGGTCGTACTGGCCCTCGGCACCCTCGGGCTCGCCGCCGTCGGGACGCTCTTCGCTGCCATCACCGCCCAGGTGCGTGCCCGCGAGCTACTCTTTCCCGTCCTCCTCCTGCCCGCCCAGGTGCCGGTGCTCCTCGGTGCGGTGAGCGCGACCGAGATTGTCCTGGCCGGGCAGCCGCTGGCCGAGGCCGAGCAGTGGCTCAAGCTCCTGGCCGCCGCCGATCTTGTCTACCTCGTGGTCGGCCTCCTCACCTTCGAGTTCGTCCTCGAGGGCGCGTGAGGGCCTGGAGCGCGCCGAACCGTTGACGAGCCTGCGTCCTGCCTTTACACTCGACCTCGTTCCGTTAACCCGCGCTGTGAAGGAGACTGGATGCAGGAGAATCCCGTGAAACCAGTGCTGCCGCAGCCTGAGCCGAGACTGCGCAAGGAGAAGGCATGACGCGCGCGCTCGGGTGGTTGGCGGCCCTGGCGCTCGTCATGGGCCTCGGCGCCGCCTTCGGCTACGCGCCGCGCGAGGCCGTCCAGGGCAATGTCCAGCGCATCATGTACCTCCACGTGCCGGCCGTGCTGACGGCCTATCTGGCTTTCGCGCTGGTCTTCGTGGGCGGCCTCGGCTATCTCTTCACTCGCCGCATGGGTTGGGACCGCCTCGCCGTGGCCGCCGCCGAGCCCGGCGTGCTCTTCACGGGCCTGACCATCGTCTCCGGCTCCATCTGGGGCAAGCCGACCTGGGGGACGTGGTGGACGTGGGACGCGCGATTGACGTCGACGGCCGTGCTCTTCCTGGTCTACGTCGGCTACCTGCTGCTCCGGGGCATGGTGGACGAGCCCGACCGGCGGGCGCGTTACTCGGCGGTGGTCGGCATCCTGGGCGCGGCGAATATCCCCATCGTGCATTTCTCCGTGAAATGGTGGCGCGCCCTCCATCAGCCGTCCACTATTCTCGGGCCCGAGCCTTCGCCCATCGCCGCGCCTATCGCCCTCACGCTGCTCGTCAACTGGATCGCCTTCACCCTCCTTTTCCTCTACTTCCTCGCACGTCGGGCCGAGATCGCCCGGCTCGAGGAGTCGCATGCCGGATAACTGGGGCTATGTCTTCGCGGCCTATGGCCTGGCCGCGATCGCGCTCGGCGCCTACTGGCGTCGCCTCGCTCATCGCGCGAAGAGCCTGGCCGGCCCGGGCCGCCCACGATGAGGGCCAGAGGCCCGAAGAGGCCATGGAGTCCCGTGAAGTCTTCCAGAGAAAAGCAACCCCGATGAGGGCCAGAGGCCCGAAGAGGCCATGGAGTCACGTGAAGTCCTCGAGAGAAAAGCAACCCCTGTGACCACGCAGCGGAAGTTCGTGGCGGGCGGCCTCGTCATCGTCGCCGCCCTCGGCTACTTGATCTGGTCCGGCGTGAGCCAATCCGTGGTTTACTTCGTGACGCCGAGCGAGCTCCTGGCCGCGCCGGTCGCCAACAAGACCTACCGGCTGGGCGGGATGGTGCTGCCGGGCTCGCTCAAGTGGGAGGCGAAGAGCCTCAGCCTTTCCTTCACCCTCTCGGACGGCAAGGGGCAGGTCTCCGTCAGGCACCGCGGGGCGCCTCCGGACCTCTTCGCCGAGGGCCGCGGCGCCGTGGTCGAGGGCTCCTGGGCGCGCGAGGGATATTTCCAGGCCTCGCTCATCCTGGCCAAGCACTCGGAGGAGTACAAGGCACCCCATGACGGCGCCGACCCCGGCTACAAAGAGCTGCTTCGCACGTTGAGACGCGAGCAGCGTACCGACGAGAAAGCGCCCCGATGAGGGCCATAGGCCCGAAGAGGCCACGGAGTTACGTGATGGCCCCGGAGACAGGCAAACTTAGTGATTCCTGAGCTGGGATATGCGGCCACGGTGGTCGCCTTCGTGCTGGCCCTCTACGGCGCCATCGCCGCCGTGGTGGGCGTCCGGACCGGCCAAGCGAACTGGCTGCGCACGGGCGAGCGGGCCGCGGTCGGCGTGTGGCTGCTCATCACCGCCTGCATCGCCCTCATGCTCTACGCCTTCCTGACCTTCGACTTCTCCGTGCGCTACGTCGCCGTGAACACGAACCGCGGCACGCCCTTCTACTACCGCATCACCGCGCTCTGGGGCGCCCTCGAGGGCTCCATCGTGCTCTGGGCGTGGATGCTCTCGATCTACACGCTGATCGTGGTCGTCCGGTATCGCCGCCGCCAGCCCGAGCTCTACCCCTGGGTCCTCTCGGTCATGCTGGGCATCCTGGCCTTCTTCCTCCTCGTCATGAGCGTTCCCGCCCCGCCCTTCGAGCGCCTGTCTCCCATTCCCCCCGACGGGCGCGGCCTCAATCCCCTCCTCGAGGACTCCGGCATGATCACGCACCCCGTGGCCCTCTACCTGGGCTTCACGGGCTTCAGCGTCCCCTTCG
>DASYTI010000061.1 GCA_036002485.1 Candidatus Methylomirabilota bacterium
CGCTCGTATCGGTGTCGGGGGTCTTCGAGTCCGAGATGGTCAGCACGAAACAGCCCACGGACACGGGCGCGTGGGCCTTGTGCTCCTGCGGCGTGGCGTCTTTCACGCGGAGTCCTCGATGTAGATTCCGCCATCGTCCACGGTGACGGCGAAGCGCGGCACTGCCTCGCCGGGAATGGTCATGCAGACGCCCGAGCGCAGGTCGAACTCCCAGCCGTGCAACGGACACGTGACGATGTCGCCCTCGACGCGGCCATCGCAGAGATTGCCGCCCTTGTGGGCGCACTCGTTGCCGATGGCGAAGAACTCGTCTCCGCGCCGGAAGAGCGCCACGTCGATCCCTCGGAAGACGAGGAGCTCGACGCCGCCTGGCGGCAGAGCGGCGAGGTCGAGGACACGCGCGCGGGTCATCGCCCCCTCATTTACTCAGCCCTCGTCTCGCGGCTTCGCCGCTCATCTCGAACTGCCGCCCTTTCCCCCATCGGGGGGAGGGATTTGGTTGAACGCGGGCCGTACTTTCTGTATCCCTCTCCCCTGCCCTCTTCTCCGATGGGGGAGAGAGTTCCAGATTTGCCCTCGACGGGGAAGGGGGTTGGCATCAAGATTGGGGTCTCTTTTCTGTATCCCTCTCCCCTCTGGGGAGAGGGCTAGGGTGAGGGGCGGTGGCGTACGCCTCGTCGAGCACTTCGGCCAGGTGAAGGACCTGGATGGGCGTGCCCTCGGCGGCCAGGCCCTGGGCGATCTGGATGATGCAGCCCGGGTTGGCGGTGACGACGGCCTGGGCGCCGGTGGCGCGGACATTGGCCACCTTGCGCGCCTGCAGGCGCTGCGCCATCTCCGGCTGGGTCAGGTTGTACGTCCCGGCCGAGCCGCAGCACCAATCCGCCTCGGCCAGGGGCACCACGGTGAGTCCGGGAATCTGAGCGAGCAGGGCTCGTGGCTCGCGGCTGATCTTCTGGCCGTGGACGACATGACACGGATCGTGATAGGTCACGGTCTTCTCGACGCGGCCCAGAGGTCCGCGCAAGGGCTCGGCGGCCAGAAACTCCGCCAGGTCGCGCACGCGCTCCGAGAAGCGCTGCGCCCGCTCTCGCCAGGCGGGATCGTCGGCCAGGAGCAGCCCGTAGGCCTTCATGTGGGCCCCGCAACCCGACGTGTTCACGACCACGAAGTCGACCTTGGCCGCCTCGAAGACCTCGATGAGCCGCTTGGCGAGGGTGACGGCCCGCGCGTGCTCTCCCCCGTGAGCGTGAAGCGCACCGCAGCAGGCCTGGGCCGGCGGCGCCACGACCTCGGCGCCATTGCTGGCGAGGACGCGGGCCGTCGCGCGATTCTGGGAGCCGAAGGCGACCTGCTGGATGCAGCCCGTCAAAAGGCCGACGCGCGCCCGTCTGACTCCGATGGCCGGCGTCAGCTCGGGCAGCGGGGCTCGCGAGGCGCCGGGCGGCAGCACGGGAAGCAGCGGCTCCCAGTCGGGCAATGGCCTGGGAAGGAGCCGGATCAGACCAGTGGCCCGCGCCAGGCGCTGAAGCCCGCTCGCCTGGTAGAAGCGGAGCCCCGCGGCGGCGAGCCCGAGCAGGCGCGGGCTCGGGAGCAGGACATCGAAATTGAGCCAGCGAAAGAGCCGTCGCGCGAGGCCGCCCGGGCGCTCGCGCTCGATCTCCGCGCGACCGGCCTCGATGAGCTGGCCATACGGCACGCCCGACGGGCAGACCGTCTCGCAGGCCCGGCAGCCGAGGCAGAGATCGAGATGGACCTTGGTCGACTCGGTCAGGCTGATGCGCCCCTCGGCCAACGACTTGATCAGCATGATGCGCCCGCGCGGCGAGTCCATCTCGGTGCCGAGGATCGAGAAGGTGGGGCAATACGGCAGGCAGAGCCCGCAGTGCACGCAGCGATGAACGCCTTCCACGTCGAGCCCGTGGAGCTTGAGCGGCCCCATGGCGCGCGGCGTCTCTAGCGTATGCGCCATCAGATGCCGCCCATGACGCGGCCCGGATTGAGCACGCCGCGCGGATCGAGCTGCGCCTTGATGCGCGCCATGATACGGAGGGCCGGCCCCGCCTCGTCCCAGACCGGCACGCGCTCCTTCACGGCCAGCGGGGCCCACTGGACTATCGCGTGGCCCCCGGCGCCGCGCACGAGCGCGCGCCACTCGCCGAGCACGGCAGCCACGCGATCGAGATCGACATCCGCACCGCCGCCGAGGGCCGCGTCGACGAGGCCGACGCCGGCATGGGCCGCCATGGCCGCGCCCAGACCCGCTCGCTGCGCCACCGCCGCGCCCTGCTCCATGCACTCGGCGACCTGGCTCGGCAGCACGGTCCAGCGCATCGTGGCCGCGGTCTCGGCGAAGGCATCGCGCCCCACGGTACCGCGCGATTGCCAGAGGCGATCGCGCTCCGGGCCGTCGAGCACTTTCGCCTCGCGGAGACCCATGGGCTCGAGCAGCCGCTCGATCTCGCGGCACTGCCAGTCGACCTGCTCCGTGATGCCGTCCACCCCGACGAGAAGCACCGCGCCCTCGCTGGGGCCCAGTGCCAACGCCCGGACGGCTTCCCCGTCGATCAGCTCGAGCGCCGACGGCAAGAGATCCGAGGCCATCACGGCCCGCGCCGCCGCGCCCGCGTCCTTGAGCCGCTCGAAGCGCGAGACCACGACGCGGTCGGCATCGGGCCGGGGGCGGAGCTTCAGGGTCGCCTCCACGATCACACCAAGGGTCCCGAAGGCGCCGATGAAGAGCTTGGGCAAGTCATAGCCCGCGACATTCTTCACGACCTTGCTCCCGCCCTTGACGATCGCCCCCTCGGCCGTGACCACGGTGAGCCCGATCAAGAGATCGCGGCAGCCGCCGTAGAGATGCCGCCGCGGCCCGGCGACATTGGCCGAGAGAACGCCGCCGATGCTGGCCCTGTCGGGATGAGGCGGATCGAGAGACAGCCACTGCCCGCGACGGCCGAGCGTCTCCTGGAGGGTCCGCACGGTCATGCCCGCTTCGACGGTGGCCGTGAGATCGCCGGGCTCGTGCTCGACGAGCCGGTTGAGCCGACCAAGCAAGAGGACGAGGCCCAGCCGCGAGGGCGGCGAGCCGACGGCCATCGTGGTGCCCCCGCCCCACGGCGTCACCGGGACGCCGGCTTCGCCCGCCGCCATCAGGATCGCGACGATGTCTTCCTTGCTGCCGGGAGCGACGACGGCCTCGGGCGTGCGGCCTTCGACGACATAGGGTCCGCACTCGATGCCGGTCAGGACATGGGCGGGGCCGACGATACGGCGAAGGTCATCGTGGAAGCTGGCGGGCACGGCCATCGTCCCGCCCGCTAGCCCGGACTATGCGCGAACACCTGACCCCCTCACCCTGCCCTCTCCCCCACTGGGGGAGAGGGATCAGAATGAAGAGAGCAGCGTCGCAAGAGTGTTCTCTTTACTCTCCCCCGCGGCGGGGGAGAGGGCCGCAGTTCGAGCTGAGCGGCGCAGCCGCGAGGCGAGGGCTGAATAAATCAGGGGGCCGTACGACGAGGGAGTCTCCTTCATGGATGTTCCACGCTAGAAGCGCTGGGCCAGGCCCTGGGCTTCGATCGGATGCGGACGATAGGCGATGCTCGCCTCGCCACAGGCCTTGCGCGAGGGGAAGATCTTGCCGGGATTGCAGAGCCCGCGCGGGTTCCAGGCGTCCCGGACGCCGCGCATGGCGTGCAGATCCGCCTCGGTGAAGATCAGCGGCATGTAGTCGATCTTCTCGAGCCCGATGCCGTGCTCGCCCGAGATCGAGCCGCCGACTTCCGCGCAGACCTTGAGAATGTCGCCGCCCGCCTTGACCACGCGCTCGACTTCTCCCGGCTTGCGGGGATCGTAGAGGATGTTCGGATGGAGATTGCCGTCGCCGGCATGGAACACATTGCCCACGCGGAGGTCGTGAGCGCCCACGATCTCGTTCACCCGATGCAAGACTTCTGGGAGCCGCGTACGCGGAATCACGCCGTCCATCACCATGTAGGCGGGAGAGATGCGGCCGTAGGCGCCAAAAGCGCTCTTGCGCCCTTTCCACAGGAGCTGGCGCTCGGTCTCGTCGCGCGCGGCGCGCACCTCGCGCGCGCCGTTCTCGCGGCAGGCGGCGATGACACGCTCGGCCTGAGCCTCCATGCCTTCGCGGAGCCCGTCCAGCTCGATCAGGAGCGCGGCGGCGGCATCGCGGGGATACCCGCAGCCAAAGGCATCCTCGACGGCGCTGATGGTCAGCTGGTCGATCATCTCCATGGCCGCGGGGACGAGCCCGCGCCCGATCACCGCCGAGACCGACTCCGAGGCCGCCTCCACCGCATCGAAGACGGCCAGGACGGTCTTCACGGCTTGCGGACGACGGAGAATGCGCACGATGATCTTGGTCGCGATGCCGAAGGTACCCTCGGAGCCCACGAAGAGCCCGGTCAGGTCATAGCCCTGCGACTCGCGGGTGCGGCCCCCGAGCCAGACGATCTCGCCGTCGGGCAGCACCACCTCGAGCCCGAGCACGTGATTGACGGTGACGCCGTACTTGAGGGTGTGCGGTCCGCCGGAGTTATTGGCGATATTGCCGCCGATGGTGCAGGCCTGCTGGCTGGACGGATCGGGAGCGTAGTAGAAGCCCTTGGGCCCCACGGCCCAGGACAGGTGAAGGTTCACGAGCCCGGGCTCGACGACGGCGATCTGGTTCTCGTAGTCGACTTCCAGGACGCGGTTCATCCGCATGAGCGAGATGACGAGCCCGCCCTCGGCGGGCAAGCAGCCGCCCGCGAGCCCCGTCCCCGCGCCGCGCGCCACGAAGGGCAAGCTCTCGCGATTGGCGAGGCGCACCACCGCGGCCACCTGCTCCACAGACGTGGGGAAGATCACGAAGTCGGCGAGCGCCCGGAAAAGCGTCAGGCCATCGGACTCGTAGACGAGAAGCTCCTCGGGGTCGGACAGGACAGCGCTTTTCCCGAGGAGGCTTTCCAGCTCGCGGCGCAGGCCGGCCTTGCGGCCGGGATCAAGACTACTCATGCGTGAATTATACCCTAGCAAGACCCCCTGATTTACTCAGCCCTCGCCTCAGGGCTTCGCCCTTCAGCTCGAACGGCGGCCCTCTCCCCCCGATGGGGGAGAGGGATAAGAGAGGATGGCGAGACATCGAGCAGCATTTCTTCTCCTCCGGTGACACTCTTCCGAATCCCTCTCGCGGATCCTCGGAAGACTCTTTTTGTATCCCTCGCCCCCGTCTCGCGGGAGAGGGCAGGGTGAGGGGGCGGCTACAGCTCCCAGGGAGGATCGACGGCGAGCGGGAGTTCCAGCAGAGTCGGGCCGGCGTGTTTCAGCGCCCGCTCGAGCGCGCGAGGCAGCGCGTCCAGATCCGCTACCCGCTCTCCCTCGGCTCCGAAGGCGCGAGCCAAGGCCGGGAAGTCCGGATTCGCCAGATCCACCTCACCGTACTTCCCGAAGATCGCGTCCTGGAGGTACTTGATGGCGCCGAAGCGCTCGTCGTTCATCACGAGGAACACGATCCCGAGCCCGTACTTGACGGCCGTGGACAGCTCATTGACCGAGAACATGAAGCCGCCGTCGCCGATCACCGCGACCACGGCGCGATCGGGGCACGCGATCTTGGCGCCGATGGCCGCGGGCACGCCGTAGCCGAGCGTGGCGGAACCGATGGGGTAGAGAAAGGTGCGCGGCTGCAGGACGGGGAAATGCCACTCCATCCAGTAGTTGATCCCCGTCTGATCGTTGACCACGATGCCATCGCGCGGCAGCGCCTGGCGAAGCATCTTGATGAAGCGGTCCGCCGTCTCCGCATAGCGCGGCCAGCGGGTATCCCGCTGAGATGTGAGCCACGCGCGATCCCAGCCCTCAGCGGGCCCGCCCGATCCGAGAGCCTGCGCCAGCGCTTCGAGGCCCTGGCGCGCATCGCCCACGATGCCCACGGCGGTCGCGTGCATGCGGCCGATCACCCCAGGGTCGAGGTCGATGTGGACCAGCGTCTGCTCGGGCTTGAGCGAGAAGTTCAGCAGGAGGCCCTTGGTCGACCGGTGAGCGAAGCGGTAGCCGACGGCGAAGATCACGTCCGCCGATTCCAGCGCCGCCTTGCTCGCCCGCCAGTTCGGGACGATCCCGAGCCAGAGGGGGTCCGTCTCGGGCAGGATCCCCCGCCCCATGACGCTCGTGAGCACGGGCGCCCCGAGCCGGCGCGCCACTGCCGCGAGCGCGGCGCCGGCATCTGCAGCGACCGCGCCTCCGCCCGCCACGATGAGCGGCCGCCGCGCGCGCCTGAGTACTTCGGCCGCCTCGTCGATCTTTTTTGCATCACAGACCCGTCGGCCGCCGGTGAGCGCCGTGAGCTGCCCCGTCGTCTTGGCCACGAGGAGATCGGTGGGCAGCGAAAGCGCCACTGGTCCGGGCCGCTGGGTGCGAAAGAGATGAAAGGCCCGCTGCACCGCCGCGGGGAAGAGCCGGCCATCGTAGATGGTCTCGGCCCAGCGGCAGACGGGGCGGAAGCAGTCGATCTGGTTCGGCACCTCGTGCAGCGCGCCCAGATCTTTGCCGATGAGCGCCGACGGAATATCGGACATGAGGGTCAGCACAGGCTGCGACCCCGCCCAGGACTCCACCATGGGCGTCAGCGTATTGGTCGCTCCCGGCCCCGTCGTCACCGCCACCACGCCGGGCTGCCCGGAGGCGCGCGCATAGCCATCGGCCATGAAGGCCGCGCCCTGCTCGTGGCGCGCGAGGACATGGCTGATCTCGTGCTGCTTGAGGAGCGCGTCGTAGATGGCGAGGTTGTGCACGCCGGGGAGCCCGAAGACATGCCGCACCCCTTCGGCCCGTAGCGCTTCGACGATCCACTCTCCGCCGGTACGGAGCTCAGGCGAGGCCGTCATGGTCGGATCCTCTGCGGACGTCTGCGGGAGAGCGCTCAGCGATGCTGGGAGTGGGTGGCTCCCCGAGCTGGACTCGAAACAGCAACCCCCGGTCAACAATCGAACCAGACACTCGATGCGACTCAAACGGTTCCAAGGGGCCACAAGTATACCAACGGGCGTTTGTCCCCTATTGAATGACTTGGTCCGCCTGCCCCAGCAGTGATGGCGGGATCGTCAGCCCGAGTGTCTTGGCGGTCTTGAGGTTGATCACCAGCTCGAACTTGGTGGGCTGCTCCACGGGAAGGTCGGCGGGCTTGGCGCCCTTGAGAATCTTGTTCACGTAGGTGGCGGCGCGCCGGAACAACTGGGGAGTGCTTGCTCCATAGGCCATGAGGCCGCCAGCCTCCGCCTGCTCCCGGAACCCATACACTGCGGGGAGCCGGCTCTTGGCGGCGAGGGCCACGATCTGGGTTTGCTGCGCAAAGAACAGCGCGTCCCGCATGACGAGGACGGCCCCCGCGCGCTGGCTGCGCATCGACGCAAACGCCGCCTCGATCTCGGAAGAGGTGCGCGCTTTCAGGACTTGAAGCTGCACCCCGAGGACCCGGGCCGCATCCTCCGCCTGCCGCTGGACCTGTTGGCTCGGGTTCTGGAGCACGGCCACCCGGGAGACCTTAGGGACGACCGCCTTTAGCAGCTCCAACTGCTTTCCCACCAGCTCCGGGCCAATCGTGGCTAGCCCGGTGAGGTTGCCGCCGGGCCGGGCAAGGCTGGCGACGAAGCCCTCGGCAACAGGGTCGCCTGAGACGGGGAAGACAATAGGGATCGTGCTGGTCGCCAGCCTGGCTGCTTCAGTAGCGGGCGGGGATACAGCGACGATGACGTCCACCTTCAGGCGCACGAGCTCGGCGGCGAGCCCAGGCAGCCGCTCATCCTTTCCGTCGGCAGACCGATATTCGATCGCGATGTTCTGACCCTCGATGTAGCCGAGCTCGCGCAGCCCTTCCCGGAATGCGTCGAACGGAGTAGACACGCGCACCAAAACCCCGATTCGGGCGGTCTTCCCGGACGATTGCTGGGCCGGGGCGGCGAGCGGCGCGGCGAGGAGGCCGAGGGCGAGCGCGGCTGCGAGCGTAGCGCGTATGATCATCGCTACTGGAGGCTTCTATTAACCATCTGAGAGATTGGCTCCCCGAGCTGGACTCGAACCAGCAACCCCCCGGTTAACAGCCGGGTGCTCTACCATTGAGCTATCGGGGATCGCCAAAAGCAGACCCGCTGGAGTTCTTTTTGTATCACACGGCCTGGGGATCGCCAAGCCGCCCCGACCCCCCTCACTATCTCAGCCCTCACCTCGCCGCTCTCCTCGCCCGTGGCTCGTCGGCAGCGTCTCGGCTCGAAGAGCTGCCCTCTCCCCAGAGCGGAGAGGGATGTAGAGAGAGCCCGCCCCTTGAAGAGTGAGAGCCCGCTACAGACGGCAGATGTAGATGCTGTTCTGGGGGCCTGGGGCATCGACCACCTCGACCGTGGTGAAGCCCGCTTCGCCGAGCATGCGGCGGGCTAACTGCTCGCCCCACGCCGTACCGAGACCGGCGCCGCCGGCGGCCAGCGAGACCGTCATGCAATGGAGCACGCTCATGCCGTAGATGTACGGCGCGAACGGGTTGCCGATATTCTCCTCGAGCTTGCTCGAGGCCTTGGGCTCCACCATGAGATAGACGCCCTCCGGCGCCAGGGCGCCCGCGATCCGACGGAGCACGGTCGCGGGGTCACGCTGATCGTGGATGGCGTCGAAGGACGTGATCAGGTCGAACTTGGGCTCGGACTTCAGCTGCGCGACGTCGAGCACCTCGAAGGCTGTGTTCGTCAGCCCCATCTCGTGCGTCTCGGCTCGGGCCCTGACGATCGCGTCTTCTCCCAGGTCATAGCCGAGGAAGGATGATGCCGGGTACTCCCGGGCCATCAAGTTCACCGCATGGCCCGTGCCGCAGCCGACGTCCGCCACGCGAATTCCCTCTTTCAACCGCTCGGGCAAGCCCTTGGCGGCAGGCAGGAAGCCCTTGATGAGGAGGCCATCATAGAGCAGGCGCCAGGAGGCGTCCATGGCCTCCGTGAAATCGGGACTGTATTCCGAATAAGAAACTCCGCCGCCTTTGCTGAAAGACTCGATGATCCGGGGGAGACGCTTGCTAAGCATGGGCAGGTTCTGGCTGGCCGCGGCCAGATTGCGGCTCGACGTCCCGGTCAGGCAGGCCGCGTGCTCGGGTGGGAGCGTGAAGACTCCGGAGGCCGCATCGTATTCGACGACACCGCCGGTGGCCATGGCGGCCAGCCACTCGCGGACATAGCGCTCGTTGAGCCCCGCGCGGTCGGCGATCTCCTGGCTGGTCCCTGGTCCCTTCGCGGATGCCTCGAAGAGCCCGGTCTTGTGTCCGACCTGGACGAGCAAGGTGAGGATTCCGCTCGTGTAGTGGCCGAAGAGCTTGCGGGCGAAATCCTGGATCCGCTGGCGATCGGGTTTCTGGTCCACAGTTTCGCCCCCTCACCCTGCCCTCTCCCCCGATGGGGGAGAGGGATGTTGGCCCTAACTCACCTCGCGGCGGCCTTCCAGCGCTTTCGACAGCGTGACCTCGTCGGCGTATTCGAGGTCGCCACCTACGGGCAGTCCTCGCGCGATGCGCGTGATGCGCATGCCGAGCGGTTTCAAGAGCTTGGCCAGGTAGATTGCCGTTGCCTCGCCTTCGACGCTTGGGTTGGTGGCGAGGATGATCTCCTCGACGCCGGGCGTCTCGAGCCGGACCAGCAGCTCGCGGACCTTGAGGTCTTCCGGCCCGATGCCATCGAGGGGTGAGAGCGCGCCCAGCAGCACGTGATAGCGGCCTCGGAACTCTCCCGTGCGCTCGAGGGCCATGAGGTCATTCGGCTCTTCCACGACGCAGAGGATGCGCCCGTCTCGTCGGATATCGGCGCAGATGCGGCACGGGTCTATCTCGGTGACATTGAAGCAGACGCGGCAGTGGACGATCTGCGCCTTGAGCTGCGTCAGCGACTCGGCCAGCGTCTGCACCTCGTCCGTCGGACGCTTGAGAAGAAAGAAGGTCAGCCGCTGAGCGGTCTTGGGGCCGATGCCAGGGAGCCGTTGCAGCGCCTCGATGAGCCGAGCGACCGGCTCGGGGTAGTAGGCCATCTAGGTTCCGGAGGGGAGGGGCTTCCGTCCCGGGCCCGACCCCCTCACCCTGCCCTCTCCCCCAGTGGGGGAGAGGGATGCGAAAGCGGTCGTCGTCACAGCCCCAAGGGGGGAGAGGGATACAGAAGCGCGCGTCGTCACGATCATGCGGCCATTACATCCCCATGCCGGGGATTTTGAGACCAGCGGTGAGCTTGCCCATCTCGGCCTGGACCATCTCCTTCGACTTCCGCAGCGCCTCGTTGCACGCGGCGAGGACCAGATCCTCGAGCATCTGGGAATCCTCGGGATTGATGACCTCGCGGTCGATCTTGATCGAGAGGAGCTCCTGCTTGCCATTGCACTCCACGGTGACCATGCCCCCGCCCGCCGTCGCGTCGACCTTCTTCTTGGCCACCTCCTGCTGCAGCGCCTCCATCTGCTGCTGCAGCTTCTGCGCCTCTTTCATGATGTTGCCGAACCCTTTCACTGGGCTTCTCCTTCCTCCGGGACGCGCGGACGCACCGCGACCACTTCGCCCTGGAACGTGGCCACGGCCGCCTGCACGGCCGGATGGTTGACGGCGCCGCTCGGCACGTCGCCCTCGGAGGCAATCTCCACGCGCCGGACCCCGGGAATATGCAGCTGGACGGCCTGAGTGATGATCTCGCGGTTCGCGCGCTCGCCCAGCATCTCGCGGTGGAAGGCGCTGGCGATCAGTCCCACCGTGAGCACGCCGCCTTCGAGCCGCTGAGGCACGGCATGCTGGACGACCGAACCCAGGAGGGCCTTCTTCTTCAGGATCTCCTCGACGGCGCGTGTCCATCCGCGCCCGAGGTCTCCTTCGCTGGCCGGCTCGGGCGCTGGATCTTGTCGTCGAGGCGGCCGGGACTCCGCGGTCGGCGGCGCGGGCGCACTCGAGCCCGACACGGGCGGGGTCGTCCGCGCGGCCGTATCGAGGAGACTCGGCTGGGCCACCACCGGACGCCCCGGCCCGGCCGGCGCGGAGCGCAGCCGGCTCGCGGCCTCGTCGATCTTCGCGATGAGGCTCTCGATGGCCTCCGGACGCGGACGGCGCGCCGCCCGCACGGCGGCAATCTCGAGCTCTACCCGCGGATGGGGCGAGCGGCGCATCTCGGCATCGGCATCCATGAAGGCGCGCAGGAGATAGACGAGCTCGTCCTGACTCACGGGCTCGGCCATCTCGCGGATGGCCGCCTGCTCGGCCGGCGTGAGGTCGGCGAACTTTCCCTCCGGGGCCACCTTGATGACGAGGGCCCGGCGCGCGGCTTCGATGACTTCGCGGCAGAGCCAGCCGAGATCTTCTCCGTCGCGCGCGGCCCGGTCGATGGCCTCGAGCGCGGCCGCGCCGTCCGCGGCCAGGAGCGCGCCCAAGAAGGCGCGAACGTGAACGGGTGAGGAGGCGCCGAGCAGCCGCGCCACCGACGCCTCGTCGAGCTCCCCGCCGCCATACGCGATGGCCGTATCGAGCAGGGAGAGCGCGTCACGCAGGCTGCCCTCCGCGGCGCGCACGAGGAGCGGCAGCGCCGCCGCATCGAAGCGGACGCCCTCCTTGGTCAGGATCTCGGTCAGGGTCCCCGTCAATTGCTCGGGCGAAATGGGACGGAAATCGAAGCGCTGGCAGCGCGAGAGCACCGTGGCCGGGATCTTTCGCGGATCCGTGGTCGCGAGCACGAAGACCACGTGCGCGGGCGGCTCCTCGAGCGTCTTCAAGAAGGCATTGAAGGCCGGGCCCGAGAGCATGTGGACCTCGTCCACGATATAGACCTTGAAGCGGCCGCGGGCCGGAGCGTACTTGACGTTCTCGCGGAGCGTGCGGATATCGTCCACGCTGGTGTTGGACGCGGCGTCGATCTCCATCACGTCCACCAGCGCCCCCGAGACGAAATCTAGGCAGGCGGGACAGGCGCCGCAGGCCTCGGGCCCCGTGCGAGCCGTGCACGCCAGCGCCTTGGCAAGCAGCCGCGCCGTGGTGGTCTTCCCCACCCCCCGCGGCCCCGTGAACAGATACGCGTGCGCCACCCGCCCCGACGCCAGCGCATTCAGCAACGTCCGCGTCACCGCATCCTGCCCCACCACCCCCGCGAAAACCTGCGGCCGCCACTTCCGCGCCAACACCTGATACGTCACGGGCGACCCTTCATGCAACAGCCCTAGATAGAGAGACGGGTCCGGGGATTGCGGTGTGAGCCGCAGCCGAAGGCGAGCCGAGCCAACCCCTAACAAAACCGGGGCTCGCTCCCCCCGAAACAACGAACAAGCGTTGCTCCACGCAACGCGCTCGATGAAGAGCGGTGGAGGGGACCGGGGGAGGAGCGGCGCCCGCTCCCCCCCGGAACAGAATGACCGTGCACCCTCCGTCGAACCGCCCGTCCCGCGATCTCAACGCGGAGCCGGCTCCGGTCAGGTACTCCCACGGCACACGAGCTAAACGCCGTACCGTTGCACCCTTCCGGGCCTGGCGGGGTTTGACGCGGCTCATTGCGTGGGGCCCAACCTTCAACACCGTCCCGCGCAGCTCATTCGACACGAACGGCCCTCGAGAGGGAATTCAACCCCGCTGTAGCGGATTGCGGGTTACAGGGCACCGCTACCTCCCCGTCTAGCACGGCCAACTCGCGCAGGCTGCCGATAAGGGGCCATCTGCTTCGTTGGCGCCCTCGATCGCACGCTCAACGTACAGAGAGTACGCCTCGCGTGCGACCTTCGGGCGCCGCCTCGCAGCTGACCCCTTCTCGTCACCCTGCAAGGTCATCGGTAGCTCAGAACTGCTGACGACAGGGAGCCATTTGCTTCGTTGGCGCCCTCGGCAGCAGGTTCAACGTACAGAGAGTACGCCTCACCTGCTGCCTTCGGGCGCCGCCTCGCAACTGGACCCTTCTCGCCAATCGGCAGGTTCATGAACACCTCAGAACAAAAAGATGGCGGAGGGGGTGGGATTCGAACCCACGGTAGAGTTGCCCCTACACGGCATTTCCAGTGCCGCACCTTCGGCCACTCGGCCACCCCTCCACTCTTGCTCGATGCGTTCCGACTGCGAAATTGGCGGAGGGGAGAGGATTTGAACCCCCGAGGGACTTACGCCCCTATCCGATTTCGAGTCGGACGCCTTCAACCGGGCTCGGCCACCCCTCCGCGGCAATTCAGGATCTTTTCTTGTGAAAGAACTCGCTCAGCAGTGCCCCGCATTCGTCGCTTCGAATGCCCGCCACCACTTCCACCTGATGGTTCAGGCGCGCATCCTCGAGCAGCCGGTACAGCGTGCGCGCGGCGCCGCTCTTGGGATCGGCGGCACCGTAGACGAGCCGCCCGATCCGCGCGTGGAGCGCCGCCCCGCAGCACATCGCGCACGGCTCTATCGTCGTATAGAGCGCCGCGCCCGTGAGGCGATAATTTCCCGCCGCCTCCGCGGCCGCTCGGATAGCCACCACCTCGGCGTGGGCGGTGGGATCGCTGTCGGCGATCATTCGATTGCGTCCGCGCCCAATGACACGCCCGTCCAGCACCACCACGGCGCCTACGGGCACCTCGTCGAGCGCCCCCGCGCGGCGGGCTTCCTCGAGGGCCAGGTCCATGTGCCGCGCATCCCCGGCGTCCGCCGTCTCCACGTGTTCCTCGCTCCAACCCCTCCAACCCAACCCCGGGATAGCGTTACGCTCGGCCCCGTCAGACCCGAGATAGCTAGACGTCGGATTGTAGCAGGTTGCCGCGAGAACGCGGAGGGTGATCGGCCGGTACGGGAGTTCACCGTTTGGGCGGGCAAGCTGAGTCGAGCGGGGCGTTCGTCCCACTTCCTGGATCGTTGTGGAAATAGAGGTCGTAGTTTCCCGTGGTCCCCAGTTCATTCGATAAGCTGATCCGCCTGCCGCAGCAGCGACGGCGGGATCGTCAGGCCGAGCGCCTTCGCGGTCTTCAGGTTGATGACCAACTCGAACTTGCTGGCTTGCTCGACCGGGAGATCGCCCGGCTTGGCGCCTTTGAGGATCTTGTCCACATAGACGGCGGCGCGCCGGAAGAGATCCGGGAAGTCCGCGCCATAACTGAGGAGTCCACCAGCCTCCGCGTACTCCTTCGATCCGCCGGCACTGGGCAGGCGGTGTCTGAGGGCGAGATCGGCAATCCGTTGGTAACTCGAAAAAAAAGCCGAGCTTTGCACCACGACGACCGCCCTGGCGCCGTCGCGCTTCATGGCCACGAATGCGGCATCGTAGTCTCTGGGATCGGGGCGCACGGCGACACTTTGTAGCGCGATTCCCAGTGACCGAGCCGCAACCTCGGTGTCCCGTACAGCGAGCGCCGACCCGCGAGCGGCAGAATCCCAGAGGGCGGCCACTCGGGACACCTGGGGGATCAACTCTTTGAGCAGTCCCAGTCGCTTCGCGGACAACTCGCTGGATATCGACGTCATACCCGTGACATTTCCGCCCGGCCGCCCCAAGCTCGCCACGAGCCCGAGCTCGACGGGATCAGGACCGTTCGCGGTCACGATGGGAATAGAGCTTGTTCCCTGCTTGGCCGCGAGCGATGCGGGGTTGCCCGCTGTCACTAATATGTCAACCTTGGCGGCAACAAGTTCGGTGACCAGGCCCTGAAGTCGGCTCACCTGTCCGTTTCCCCATCGCGGGTGAAAGACGACATTCTGTCCTTCCACGTACCCCAGCTCGCGTAATCGGTCCTGAAAGGCCCTCCACCAGGCAAGTCGGGCAGGGTCAGACGAGCCGTAATCCAACAGGCCTATCCGCCAGACCCTCCCCGCCGGCTGCGCCTCGGCAGCGAGCGGCGTGGCGAGGAGGCCGAGGGCAAGGGTGACCGCGAGCGCGGCGTGTGTGACCTTCATGCCGCTACCGCCAACAGGACCAACACAGGCGATGCGGGCCTCATGATCGTGGCTCCTGATTGAGATCCCGGTGCCCACCTGGATCGGAGGCGTCGTGCCTGCGGCGCGGCGACCGATCTGTGGCAAGCTCCTCCCGGAGTCCAGGCTTGTGAATCTTGCCCGTCGGCGTGCGAGGAAACTCCTCGGCCTTACGGAAGACGAGCCGTGTCGGAACCTTGTAGCTGGAGAGCCGCTCGCGACAGAAGGAGACGATGGCCCCCTCGTCGGGCGCCGCGGCCTCGTGCAGCTCCAGCACCGCGACCACGACCTCGTCCTTGTCACGGTCGGGAACGCCGACCACGTAAGCCTGCTTGACGTCCGGATGCTGGAGGAGCACGCCTTCCACCTCGAGCGGCGCCACGTTGATGCCGCCGGTCTTGATCATCTCCTTCAACCGGCCCCGGAAGCGCACCCGCCCGTCGTCGCCGACCAGCCCGAGATCGCCGGTGTGGAAATATCCTTCCCCGTCGAAGGCGGCCGCGTCGAGCTCCGGGGCCCGAAAATAGCCGGGCGTGACATGACCCGCGACGCATAGCTCGCCCACCTCCCCCGCGGGCAGCGGCCGCCGTGTCTCCGGGTCCGCCACGCGGATGTGCATGCCGGGCAGGGGCAGGCCCTGCGTGTGCAGGCGCCACGCGAGTGGATCGTGGGCGTCGGTGACCGCGCAGTTGCCGTACGTTTCCGTCGACCCGTACACATTGCAGAGCTCGCGAGCGCCCACCGCCTCCATCGTCATCTCGATGTCCTCCGCGAGACCGATGGTAAGCCCGGTGCGCATGGAGTCGAGCCGCCGCCGGCCACGATCGGGATGCTCCAGCATGGCGCGCGCCATGTTCGCCATGCCGTAGTAGACGCTGCACCGCTCGCGGTCGATCAGCTCCAGCGCCTCCCCGGGCTCGAAGCTCTCCTGCAGCACCGCGCACCCACCGTGCGTCAGGATGGCGGGCAGCGCGTTCGCCGCGCCGAACGACCAGAAGAGCGGCACGGCGAGCCAGAGTCGATCCGCGGCAGTCAGATGCTGGCGCTCGCCGATGTTGAAGCCGTTCTCGATGACGCCGCCGTGCGCGAGGGTGACGCCTTTCGGCAGGGCCGTCGACCCCGAGGTGTAGAGGATGTAGCACGGGTCATTCGGACTCACCGACCGCTGTCTGTCCCGCAGCGCTGCGGTTCCCACGCCGCTCCCCCGCGCGAGGAAGTCCTCCGGCTGGAACACACCGTCCACGCGCCGCCCGTCCATCGAAACCACGGTCTGGAGCCTGGGCAGTCGCTCGCTTCGAAGCGCTCCGGGCGCACTCCCGGCCAGCTCGGGACAGAGGTCATGGAGCGCGTCCAGATAGGCACGCCCCCGAAAGGCCGAGACCGTGATGAGCGCCACCGCCTGGGAATGCTCGAGGGCCCATCCCAGCTCGCGGGGCGTGGAGAAGGTGCTGATGGCCGACACGATACCGCCGATCTTGGCGATGGCGAGCGCGGCCACGACCCACTCCGGGCGGTTCGGCAGCAACAGCGCCACTCGATCGCCGCGCGTCACCTCCACCGCGAGAAGCGCACGCGCGAGCTCGTCGACGCGAGCGCGCAGGGCGCCGTAGCTGAGCTGCTCGTGGCGAAAGACGAGGGCCTGGGCGTGAGGCCGTTCCGCAGCCATCTCGTCAAGGAGATCCCCCAGCATCCGGCTCTTCGGGCGCACGCTCATTGCCCGGTGAATCGGGGCGGCCGGCCCTCCCGGTGCGCGGCCATGCCCTCGTCGACGTCACGGCTCCACTCGAGCGCGTGACGGAGAGCGTCGGAGAGCGAACGGGCGGCGGCGAAGCCGTCGGCACGCCGGGCGTTCATGATGCGCTTGGCCCCGCGCGTGGCGAGCGGGCCGCTCGCGCCGATGCGCGCAGCCAGGGCCTGGGCCTCCGCCCGCACGCGATCGGCGGGGTACACGGCGAGGACGAGCCCGAGGCGCTCCATCTCCCCCGCGTCGATCTCGCGGCCGGTGCAGATGAGCTCGAGGGCGCGCGCTCGGCCGACGATCTCGGGGAGCCG
>DASYTI010000062.1 GCA_036002485.1 Candidatus Methylomirabilota bacterium
GGGCGAACGGGGGACACCACTCATGCTGAAGACGCTGTTCCTGCATCCACCTTCCTTCGAGGGCTTCGACGGGGGCGCGGGGGCACGCTACCAGGCGAAGCGCGAGATCCGCTCGTTCTGGTACCCGACGTGGCTGGCGCAGCCCGCGGCCCTGGTGGCGGGAAGCCGGCTCATCGACGCGCCGCCCGCCGACATCACGCTCGAGCAGGTGCTCCCCGTGGCCAAGGAGTACGAGCTCTGCGTGCTGCACACGAGCACGCCGTCCTTCCGCTCCGACGTCAAGGTCGCCGAGGCCTTGAAGGACATGAACCCCCGCCTCGTGATCGGCTTCGTCGGCGCCCACGTGGCGGTGGCGCCCGAGGCCGCGCTCCGGGCCTCGGAGGCGATCGACTTCGTCGGCCGCAACGAGTTCGACTTCACCATCCGGGAGGTGGCCGAGGGCCGCCCGCTGGCCGCCGTCGACGGGCTCAGCTACCGCTCCGAGGGCCGGATCGCCCACAACCCGGAGCGCGCGATCCTGGAGGACATGGACCGCCTCCCCTTCGTCGTCGACGTCTACCGGCGCGACCTGCGGATCGAGGATTACTTCATCGGCTACCTGCTGCACCCCTACGTGTCCCTCTACACGGGCCGCGGGTGCCGCTCGAAGTGCACCTTCTGCCTGTGGCCGCAGACGGTGGGCGGGCACCGCTACCGGACGCGGAGCCCCGAGCACGTGGCCGACGAGATCGCCCTCGCCCGGCAGTACTTCCCCCAGGTCAAGGAGTACTTCTTCGACGACGACACGTTCACCGACGACCTGCCGCGCGCGGAGGCAATCGCCCGGAAGCTCGGCCGGCTCGGCGTCACCTGGTCCTGCAACGCCAAGGCGAACGTGCCCTCCGAGACCCTGAAGGTCATGCGCGACAACGGCCTCCGGCTCCTCCTGGTGGGCTACGAGTCGGGGAACCAGCAGATCCTCAACAACATCAAGAAGGGGATCCGGCTGGACATCGCCCGCAAGTTCACCCGGGACTGTCGCGAGCTGGGCATCACGATCCACGGCACCTTCATCCTGGGGCTGCCCGGCGAGACGCGGGAGACGATCGAGGAGACCATCCGGTACGCCGCCGAGATCAACCCGCACACCATCCAGGTCTCGATCGCGGCGCCGTACCCCGGGACCCACATGCACCGGCAGGCCGTGGAGAAGGGCTGGCTGCAGAATGGCGGGAAGGAGCTGGTGAACGACCACGGCGTGCAGATCAGCGCGCTCAGCTACGCGCACCTGCCCCACACCGAGATCTTCGACTCCGTGGAGACCTTCTACAAGCGCTTCTACTTCCGCCCGGGCAAGGTCGCGGCGCTGGTGTCGGAGATGGTGCGGAGCCCGCAGATGATGACGCGCCGCCTCCGCGAAGGCGTCGAGTTCTTCCGCTTCCTCTCCCACCGGTGACTCGGAGGGGGCCTCGACGGCCCCCTCCGATGCCTCCCCCAGAGCGTTGCGCCGGCAAAGCCGGCGCTCGAATCGGACACTCGGCTCGAACGGTGGCCCGCCAGGGTTTGGATCTCGGTCAGGCCGCGCCGCGAGGTCGCGTGGAAGCGATTGGAAGACCGACGCTGTGGCGCCGGCTCCGCCGGCACCATCTACGGGGGAGGTTCGGAAGGGGGGCGGAGCCCCCCTCCGAGTGATTATCTTTGCGAGGTGCGCTTCTGCCTGGCGCTCTCCTCGTACTGGAACTCCTCCTGCTTGGTCTTCATCTTCTTGACGAGCTCCTGGTAGGAGGAGGTCTGGATGATCTTGTTGAACTGCGTGCGGTAGTTGCTGACCAGGCTCACGCTCTCGATGACGACGTCGTAGACCAACCACCGGTCGCCGCGCCGGATCATCCGGTACTCGATGGGCACGTCGGTGCCCTGCTTGGTGATGATCTTGGTGCGCACCACGGCCAGATCGCCGTCGATCGACTCGCCCACGTAGTGGATCCTCTCGCCCCCGTACAGCTCGATCTTGGAGATGTAGGAGCGCTCGAGGAGGTCGCCGAAGAGCTTCACGAACTCCTCGCGCTGGCCGTCGCTGAGCGGCTGCCAGTGCCGGGCCAGCGAGCGCTTCGCGGTCTCCGCCCAGTC
>DASYTI010000063.1 GCA_036002485.1 Candidatus Methylomirabilota bacterium
GTGGGCGGCAACCTGGCTTTCGCGGACCCGCACAGCGACCTCGCCACCCTCTTCCTGGCCCTCGACGCGACGCTCGGCCTCTGGTCCCGGCGGGGCACGCGCGACATCGCCCTCGCGGACTTCATCCGCGGACCATACGAGACGGCGCGCGAGGAGGACGAGGTGCTGACCTCGGTTCGTCTGCGTACCTGGCCGCCCCAGACCGTCTCGGCCTATCTGAAATTCGGCGTGTACGAGCGTCCCACGCTGGGGGTGACCGTGGCGTGCGAGCCCAGCGTCCTTCGCGTCACCGTGGGTTGTGTCGGCCCGCGGCCTCAACGGCTCTTCGAGGTCGAGAGAAAGGGCGCCGGCGAGCCGGCGGCCGCTCTCCTCGCGCGAGCCGAGGAGCTAGGGGCCGCGGCCGCCCGCGAGGTCGACACGATGGCCGACCGCCACGGATCCGTCGAGTACAAGCGCGCGTTGACGGGCGTATGCGTGAAGCGGGCCCTCCAGGTCGCCGGCGCGCGGGCTCAGGGACAGGTCGTTCAAGCACGCTATGCCCACACCGTCATCGTCTAGCCTCGCCTGCACGGTCAACGGACGCGCCGTCGCGGTCGACGTCATGCCGCACAGCCTGCTCCTCGACGTCCTGCGGGAGCAGCTCGGCCTCAAGGGCGCCAAGCGCTCGTGCGATATCCAGGTGTGCGGCGCCTGCACGGTGCTGGTAGACGGCGCGCCCGTGAGCGCCTGCACCTATCTGGCCGTCGAGGCCGAGAGCCGCGAGATCCGCACCGTCGAGGGTCTCGCCGACGGCGACACGCTTCACCCCGTGCAGACCGCCTTCGTCGAGCATGGCGCGGTCCAGTGTGGCTTCTGCACCTCGGGCATGCTCCTGAGCGCGGCCGCGCTCCTCGAGGAGAACCCCTCGCCCACGCGCGAGCAGATCCTCCACTACCTCCGCGGCAATCTCTGCCGCTGCACGGGCTACCAGAAGATCATCGACGCCATCGCCGCCTGCGCAAAAGCGCCCCCTCACCCTGCCCTCTCCCCCTCGACGGGGGAGAGGGATTCAACAGAGCAACCTGCCCTGTCCCGCTCGACCGAGGAGAGGGATTCGACAGAGCAACCTGCCCTGTTCCCCTCGACGGGGGAGAGAGATTCAACAGGGCAACCTGCACAATTTCGAAACCCTCTCCCCCATCGGGGGAGAGGGCAGGGTGAGGGGGCGCTGCGCGTGGTCGGGCACTCGGTGCGGCGCGTCGACGCGCCCGAGAAGGTGACGGGGCGCGCGCGCTATGTCACGGACATGGAGCTGCCTGGCATGCTCCACGTGAAGCTGCTCCGATCGCCCTACCCCCACGCCAAGATCGTCCGCGTGGATGTCTCCCGCGCCCGCGCCGCGGCCGGCGTGCGCGCCGTGGTCACCAGCGCCGATCTGGACTGGTGCGATCCGTACTTCGGCCCCGCCTTCCGCGACCGCCCCATTCTCGCCATCGACGTCGTCCGCTACGAGGGCGAGCCCGTGGCCGCCGTGGTCGCGGACACCGAGAGCGCCGCCGCCGAGGCCCTCGAGCTGGTCGAGGTCGTGTACGAGGAGTTGCCCGCCGTGACCACTCTCGAGGAAGCGCTGGCCCCCGGCGCTTCCCTCGTCCACACCTCGGAGCCGCTGGCCGGCCACTTCGCCGATCTCTCCTCGCTCAAGCCCAGGCCCGGCACCAACATCTGCCACCAGTTCCACCTCGAGCGCGGTGGGGGCGCCGGCGCCTTCGCCGAGGCCGACGTCGTGGTGGAGGACGTGTACCGCTTCCCTCGCGTGCAGCACTACTCCATGGAGCCTCACGTGGCCCTCGCTTCCTGGGACGAGAGCGGCACCCTCACCGTCTGGGCGTCGACGCAGAATCCCTATTCGGTCCGCGTGGAGCTGGCCAAGATGTATCGCGTGCCGCTGAGCCGCATCCGCATCATCGTCCCGTCCCTCGGCGGCGGCTTTGGCGGCAAGACGTACGCCAAGCTCGAGCCCGTCGTGGGGGCGCTCGCGCGCATGGTGGGGCGCCCGGTCCGGCTGGCCCTCTCGGTAGAAGAAGCCTTCCGGACGGTGAGACGCTGCGATGCCAGCGCTCGAGTGCGGCTCGGCTTCAAGCGCGACGGCACGCTCTGGGCCGCCGAGTGCCACGCCGATTTCGACGTGGGCGCCTATGCCGACATCGGCCCGCGCATCATCCAGAAGGGCACCTACACGGCGACGGGGCCGTATCGAGTGCCCAACATCGTGCTCGACGCGAAGGCCGTCTACACCAATACGACGCCCGGCGGCGCCTTCCGCGGCTTCGGCGTGCCGCAGCTCGCCTGGGCCCTCGAGTCGCTCGTCGACGAGGCGGCTCGCGACCTCGGCCACGATCCCGTCGATCTCCGCCGGCACAATCTGCTCGGGCAGGGCGAGGAGTTCGCACCGGGAGACACGCCGATCGACGGCAAGTTCGAGGAGACCTTGAACCGGGCCACCGAGGCGATTCGCTGGTCTCAGCAGCCGGCCGCCGGTCGCGCCCGCGGTCTCGCCATGATGATGAAGGCCAGCGTCGCGCCCACGGTCTCCGAGGCCATCGTGCGCCTGCACGCCGATGGCAGCGTGACCGTGCTCGCGAGCACGGTGGAGATGGGGCAGGGCGCGAAGACGGTGATGGCCCAGATCGCCGCCGAGGTGCTCGCCGTCCCCATCGAGCGCGTCTTCGTGGCCATGCCGGACACCGCGATCACGCCCTACGACCAGACCACTAGCTCGAGCCGCTCGACCACCATGACGGGCAAGGCCGTGCAGGAGGCGGCCGTTGACGTGCGCGAGCAGCTGCTGCGCATCGCCAGCCGACACCTCGGCGTTGACGCGACCGCGCTGTGGCTCGAAGACGCCGCCGTGATCTCAGCCGGAGAGCGTCTCCCCTACCCGGAGCTGCTCCGGGAGCGCTTCGGCATGAGCGGCGGCGAGCTGATCGGGCGCGGCATCGTGGCGCCGGGTCGCAGCACGGCGGCGCTCGGCGGCAGCACGCCCTTCTGGGAGATGGCGGTGGGCGCCGCCGAGGTCAGCGTGGACGAAGAGACGGGCGCCATCACCGTTCACTCGTACGCGTCCGTGGCCGACGTGGGCCGCTGCATCAACCCTCAGCAGTGCGAGGGGCAGGACGAGGGCGCGGTCATGCAGGGCATCGGCCACACCCTGCTCGAGGAGATGCTCTACGAGAAGGGACAGCTCCTCAACGCGAACCTGGTCGATTATCGGGTGCCCTGGGCGGAGGACGTACCGGCGGAGCTCCAGTGCCGGTTCGTGGAGAACGGCGACGGCGCGGGGCCCTTCGGCGCCAAGGGCGCGGGCGAGGGCAGCCTCGTGCCCGTGAGCCCGGCCGTGGGCAACGCGCTCGCGCGGCTCACCGGCGTGCGCCTCCGCGAGCTGCCCCTGACGCCGGAGCGCGTGTGGCGCGCGCTCCGCGAGCGTCAGTCTCGCGCTTGAGCTGGGCCGAGCCCCCTCACCCATCCCTCTCCCCCGATGGGGGGAGAGGGATGGGATGGTCAGATCACTCGATCGCGCTTGAGCTCGGCCAGATCGGACTCCGAGAGCCCGGCCAGCTTGCCGTAGACCTCGGCGTTGTGCTCGCCCAGGAGCGGCGCACGCCGCAGCTCCGTGGGCGAGGCGGACAGGCGCACGGGATTGCCGGGCATGGGGAACTTGCCGCGCGTGGGGTGCTCGAGCTCCACGATCATCCCGCGCCCCCGCATGTGCTCGTCGGCGAGGACCTCCGCCGAATCGAGTACGGCGCCCGCGGGCACGCCCGCCCCCGCCAGGATCTTCATGGCCTCGTGCTTCGTGTGCTTTTCCGTCCACGCCTCGATCATCGCGTCGATCTCGTCCACGAACTGCACGCGGTCACGCCGATCGGCATAGCGCGGATCGTCGGCGAGTTCCGGCCGCCCGCAGATCTCCACCAGGGTCTTCCACATCTCCGCGGTGGCGCAGTGGACGAAGACGTAGTCGTTGGGCCCGAACGGGCGGCAACGGTAGATGTTCGACGGCGCCGCGGCGGCGGAGCGATTGCCCTGCCGGGGCGCCGGCCTGCCGCTCTGGTAGGTCTCGCGCAGGTGGATGCGTAGGAGGTTGACCACCGAATCCTGCTGCGCGACTTCGAGGCGCTGGCCGAGGCCTGTCGTGTGTCGCTGGACGATGGCGGCGAGGATCCCGATCGCCGTGTGGAGCCCGGCCCCGGTGTCGGCGAGCCCGCCGATGGCCTTGGTGGGCGGGCCGTCCGGATGGCCCGTCATGCTCATGGCGCCGGCCATGGCCTGGGCGATCCACTCGAAGCTCTTGTACTCCGCATACGGGCCGGTGCTGCCGAAGCCTTTCACGGAGGCGACGATGAGGCGCGGATTGAGCCGCGAGAGCGGCTCCCAGCCGAGGCCAAGCCGCTCGAGCGCTCCCGGCCCGAGATTCTCCACCACGACATCGGCGCTCTTGGCCATCTCGAGAAAGAGCGCGCGGCCTTTCTCAGACTTGAGATTGAGGGTGACGCCCTTCTTGTTCGAGTTGAGGAGCAGGAAGAACCAGGCGTCCTCGCCGCGCTTGTCGGAGAGCGCGTTGCGACCGGGCTCGCCGGTGGGCGGCTCGATCTTGATGACCTCGGCGCCGAGCCACCCCAGCATCTGGGTGGCGCTCGGGCCCGCCTCGTACTGGGTCAGGTCGAGGACACGAATTCCGTCAAGAGCCTTGGGCATCTTCACTCTCCTGATCTAGCTCAGATTCTTCATAGACACGTCTCGCCCCTTGATCTACTCAGCCCTCGCCTCGCGGCTGCGCCGCTCAGCTCGAACTGCGGTTGAAAATGAGGCCTGATTCATTCCTCTCAGGAGGAGTGCGGAATTTCCAAAATCCCTCTCCCCCAGAGGGGGAGAGGGCAGGGTGAGGGGGTCGGGCCTCTCGCATCAACCTGGCTAGGTCGTATACGCCGAGAAGCGCACCGTCTGCGCCCGCGCCTGGTCGTCCGTCATCACGTTGACCACGGCCGGCTTGCCGGAGGCATACGCGCGCTCCAGGGCGGGACGGATCTCGTGCGGCTTCTCCACCAGCTCGCCGTGCGCGCCCAGCTCCATGGCCACGCGGTCATACCGAGTGCGGCCGAGGTTCCGACCGGGCTTGGGCAGGGGCAGCGCCCACGAGGTGTCGGCCGTCCACCCGCCGTTGTTCGAGATGACGACGACGACGGGGATGCGATGCCTCACCGCCGTGTCGATCTCCATGGCGTTGATGCCGTAGGAGCCGTCGCCATGGAGCACGAGAACCTGAGTGTCCGGCTTGGCCACCTTGGCGCCCACGCCGAAGGGCACGCCCACGCCCATGCAGCCGAAGGCGCCGGAGTTCAACCGATGCCCTGGCACGTAGGTCGGAATGGACTGCCGCCCGAAGTTCAGGATCTCCTGCCCGTCGACCACGAGAATGGCGTCGCGCTTGAGGAAGTCGCGCACTTCCTTGCAGAGCCGGAGGGGATGGATGGGGGTGTTGTCCGAGGACATCGCCTTCTCCTGCTCGGCGTTCTTCTCGGCGTCGAGCACGCGCAGCTTGCCCACCCACGGCGCGTACTTCTTGGGATCGATCTTGCCGCGCGCCTCCTCGGTCAGCTGCTCCAGCACCGCCCGGGCGTCGCCCACGATGGGCACGTCCGCCTCGCGATTCCAGCCGAGCTGCGTGGGATTGATGTCGACGTGGATGACCTTGAGGTCTTTCGCGAAGCGCGGGGGGCGGCCGAACTGGATCACCCAGTTGAACCGGGTGCCCACGGTCAGCATCACGTCGGCCTCGGTGAACGCTTTGCTGCGCGCGTTCATGAAGGCCAGGGCGTGATCCTCCGGCACTGTGCCCCGCGAGATCGGCGTGGTGTAGAACGGGATGCCCGTGGCCTCGACCAGCGCCTGGAAGGCTGCCGCGCCGTCGGACCACCAGACGCCGCTGCCCCCCAGGATGACCGGTCGCTCCGCGCGCGCAAGGAGCGCGATCGCCTCTTGAATGGCTCCCTTGTCACCCATCGGTCGCGGCAGCGTCTTCCACGCCGGCGGGAACTCGATCTTCTCGTCGTCCACCTTCTCGCCAAGGATATCGCCGGGCAGGTCGAGATAGACGGGACCCGGCCGTCCCGTCGTCGCCTGACGGAACGCGGTGGCGACCATGTCGGGGATCCGGCGGGCGTCGTAAATGCGCTCCGCCCACTTCGTGACGGGCCGCATCACCGCCACCTGATCGATCTCCTGGAACGCTTCCATCCCGAGATAGACACGCGGGCTCGCGCCGCCGATGGCCACGAGGGGCGCGGCGTCCGTGAAGGCATTGGCGACGCCGGTCACGAGGTTGGTCGCCCCCGGCCCCGAGCAGCCCATGGCCACGCCGGGGCGGCGCATGACGCGTCCCCACGCGTGCGCGCTGAGGGAAGCGGCCTGCTCGTGCCGCGTGTCGACGGCGCGGATGCCCAGCTTGATGCAGGTGGCCTCGGTCTCCAGCATGGGGCCGCCCATCACGTAGAACATCGTGTCGACGCCCTGCGACTTCAACGCCCGCGCGAGCAGCTCCGATCCGATCACCGTGGCCATGTAGGCTCTCCTTGTCGAGATAGGTGCTCCGGACTTTATCACTTCTCGGCGACATTCGCAGCGCAGTGGCTGCCCCCCTCACCCTCCCCTCTCCCCCGAGGCGGGGGAGAGGGATTCAGAAAGACAGTCTGGCTCTCGAGGATGGATGTCATCTTCTTCTCATCCCTCTCCCCCATCGGGGGAGAGGGGAGGGTGAGGGGGCGGGCTAGAGAGGAAGGGCGAGGAGGGTGTCGATGCGGCTGCTGTCGCAGACCACGATGCGCTCGCGGAAGCGCAGGGCCCCGGCTTCCTCGACGATGGCGTCGAGATAGCGGCCGGTGGCGAAGAGATCCATGCGGCCATCGCGCATGATGCGCACGACGAGAAAAGGTGTCTCGGCCCGCACCACCCCGTCCGTCTCGCCGAGGAGCGCGGGCAGCCCGACCAGGTGGCGATAGCTCTGGCGCTCGTAGATGTTGGCCTCGCGGAGCGCGGCCACGCGGTCCTGCAGCATGCCCTTGGAGTCGGCGTACATGAGGCCGCCGGGATATCCCTGGCGCTGGTTGTCGGTCGAGGTGATCGAGTACAGGCACTGCTCGGCGAAGAACTCGGGCCAGTCCTCGAGGCGATCGTCGTCGATGGCGCGGGCGTAGTCGGCGTTGAGCTGCGCGACGAGGGGCTGGAGGCTGACGAGAAGGGGATCGGTCTCCGCCACCTCAGACCCCCATGTAGCGGCGATAGGCCTTCCAGAAGCCGCGCACCGAGGCCTCGGTGGCCCGGGTGTCCTGCGATTCGGCGCTCTCGCCGCCCATGTTGACCACGGAGAGCTCGTCGGCCGCCGTGGCGGCGCCGCGCTGCACGAAGCCGCCCACACAGCCGTCCTCCATCGAGACATAGCCCGCGGGCCCCACGAGATTGAGCTGCTTGAGCCGCCGGCGGTGCATCTCGGGGGTATCGTCCGTGAAGCCGAAGTACGTCCAGTGCAGCTCCATGCTCTCCGGTCCCTTGGGCAGGATCTGGCGCACGGCCAGGCAGTTCTCGATCTGCTGCAGGACGAAGTTCGGGAACACGGTCAGGATCTGCAGCTTGATCCCGTCGCCGTACTCGTCGACGCAGTCGAGGAGGCTCGGATCGGCCAGACGGTAGTTCTGGTGCTCCGAGCGAATGCCTTGCTCCCGATAGGCCGTGCTCACACGGTCATCGGCCCGATCGATCGTGTAGCTGGCATGGTGCCCGCCGTCGGGGCTGACGATGACGCCGCCGCCCTGGGTCAGACGCGTGATGCGGAAGGTGCCGAAGAAGGCGTGGAGCAGGCTCGCGTGATAGGTATCCTTGACGTTTTCGAAGTAGAGCTTCCAGTTGTTGGGCAGCACCTGGACGAAGCGGCCGAGCACGCGGACGGGCCGGTGCAGCACGCGCTCGATCCGTCCGAGAATCTCCTGGCCGAGATACTCCGCGATGGGCGGCGCCTGGGGCGAGAGGCTCGCGAAGACCAGCCCGTGCAGCGTGGTCGTCCTGAGCTTGCGCGGGCCGTGCTCCTCCTTGCAGAAGGAGGCGGGCATGCCCCCACGGCCGTGGGAGCCCTTCTCGAAGGCGATGCCGGTCAGGTTGCCGCGCAGATCGTACGTCCACGCGTGATAGATGCACTGGAAGCTCCGGGCCTTCCCCCGGTCGTCCAGCGCGATGAGGGCGCCGCGGTGCGCGCAGCGGTTCTCGAAGGCGCAGATGCTGCCGTCTTCCGCGCGAACGACGATGACGGGCATCTCGCCCACGAAGGTCGTGCGGAACTCACCCGGCCGCTCCACGTCGGACTCGAGACAGACATAGCTCCACACCGGCCCCTCGAAGATGCGGCGCAGCTCGGCGCGGTAGTTGGCCTCGTCCTGGTAGACCCAGTAGGGCACGCGAGTGAGTGTGTCTCCCGGCCAGGTATGTTGCGACTCGGTGGTGCTCATGCGCGGTCCCCCTCGGCGAGCGATCGCCGATCCGCAAAAAAATCGACTGCGGCCGAAGGTATCACACGCCGCGCGGGCCCGCCACCGTCAGGCGGCGCGCCGGGGGGAAGCGAAGGACCCGGCCCGGGAGGGCCCCCGTGTGGTCACCGCCGTCGATCACCACGGCGCCATTGACGATGACGGTGGAGATGCCGGCCGCGTACTGATGGGGCTCGTCGTAGGTCGCCCGCTCGGCGATGGTGTCGGGATCGAACACGGTGATGTCCGCCCACGCCCCCGGCCGGAGCTCGCCGCGGTCGGCGAGACCCAGGGCCGCCGCGGAGCCGCCCGTCATCTTGCGAACGGCCTGCGGCAGCGTCAGGAGCCCGCGCTCACGCACGCAGGACCCGAGCACGCGCGCGAAGGTGCCGTAGTACCGGGGATGCGGCTTGCCCTGGCCGGTCACCCCGTAGGGCGCCAGGGCACTGCCGTCGGAGCCCACGAGCACCCACGGCGTGCGCGTGATCTGGTCCACGTCCTCTTCCGCCATGCTTCGGATGAGAATGCGGGTATGGCCCCGGTCGTCGAGGAGGACATCGCAGACGGCGTCAAGGGGATCGATCTCTCGGCGTCGCGCGAGGTCCCCGAAGTTCCGGCCGGCGTCGGCGGGATGGAACGGCGAGACGGCGATGCGCACGGCGTCCCATGACGGGATCCGTCCGAAGTTGGTGAGGCCGTCGCGCGCGAGGTCCTCGCGAATGCGCCCGCGGACGGCCGGTTGGGCCAGCCGCTCGAGCATCGCGGAAACGCCGCCCTCCTGCACCCAGCCCGGCAAGAGGTTGCGCAGCGGGTTGGTCCCGGTGTCGTACGGGTACTGATCGCAGTCGATCTTGAGGCCGCGGCGCCGCGCGGCGTCGATCTCCGCCAGGAGCGCTTGCGCCCTGCCCCAGTTGTCGGTCCCCGACAGCTTGAGGTGGGCGATCTGCACATGGATTCCCGTTGCCTCCGCGACGGCCATCGCCTCGCGAACCGCCTCGAAGCCGCGATTGGCTTCGTCGCGGACGTGCGACGCGTAGGTGGCGCCGTAGCGCGCGAGCACCCGCGCGAGAGCGAGAATCTCATCGGATCCCGCGTAGCTCCCGGGCGCGGTGAAGAGCCCGGACGACAGACCAATCGCGCCCGCCTCCAGCGCCTCCGCGAGCAAGCCTGTCATCCGGTCCAGCTCGTCCGGAGTCGCAGGGCGGCGCTCCATGCCCACCGTCATGAGCCGCAGCGTGTTGTGACCGACCTGCATGATCGTGTTGACGGAGACGGAGGGGAAGCGGTCGAGGTACTCGGCGAACGTCGCGTCCTGGAACGGCAGACCCGGGGCGCTGGCCCCGAGGTAGTCCCCGAGCAGGGCGGCCGTGCCGGGCAGCGCGGGCGCGACTGAGAATCCGCAGTTGCCCACGACCTCGGTGGTCACGCCCTGGCGGATCTTGCCTTCGGCGCGCGGGTTCAGGGGCAAGGTGAAGTCGGAGTGCGTGTGGATGTCTATGAAGCCAGGCGCCACCACCTGGCCGCGGGCATCGATGGTCCGGCGCGCCGTACGGCCCGCCCCCGGCTCGATGGCCACGATGCGCTCATCGCGCACAAAGACCTCGGCCTCGCGTCCGGGCACACCGGTTCCGTCGATGACGAGCCCACCGCGGATCGCGAGGTCATCCATAGGTGGCGGTAGGCTACTGATTCCTCCACGGCCCCGCAAGTCAGGAGGCGATGTTACAATTTCCGCCGCACGATGGTGGTGCGAGCTGCAGGACGTCGCGGGGCTGGGGCCCCGCCGTCCGAGGCGAGCGAAAGATGACGGTTCCCCTCATGGCCAATGCCCTGACCGCTGTCCGGCTTCTCCTCATCGTGCCGTTCGCGCTGCTCATGGCTCGAGGCGGGACGCGCTATGCGGCGCTGGCCGCTCTCATGCTGGCCGTGGCCATCGCCACGGATCTTCTCGACGGGCCCCTCGCCCGACGCCGAGGCACCGTGAGCGCGGCGGGCGGCACCTTCGATCACACGGCCGATTTCCTCTTCGTCAACAGCGGCCTGGCCGCGGGGGCTTCGCGGGGCGCCTTCCCGTGGATCCTGCCCGTCCTCGTCGCGGCCGCCTTCATCCAGTACGTCGCGGATTCGTACTGGCTCCATCGCGGCCGCACGCTCCGCACGAGCCGGCTGGGCCGCTACAACGGCATCCTCTACTTTGCCCCGCTGGGCGGCGACATCCTCATCCGCCTCGGGCTCAGCTTCCTCCAGCCCCTCCTCACGCTCCTCGTCTGGATCCTTGTGGTCAGCACCCTCATCTCGATGGCAGAGCGGCTGCGGGCGGTCATGGCGCTTTCGCGTAGAGCTCGCGAGTCGCCCGCCGGAGAAAGAGAAGACCCATCCCGGCATTGAAGAGGATGAAGAAGTTGTGCTGGACGAAGCCGAAGGTGGTCATGGCCCCCGGCTGCGCGGGGAAGAGGAGCACCCAGAGCACGATGGCCACGGAGTGCATGGGGCCGGGCATGGCCGCCCCGAAGAAGATGACGGGCAGATAGCCGAGCATCTCGCCCAGGCCCACCGACACGCCGAAAAGCTTCAGGGCGAGTGCATAGACCACCACGGCCGACAGCATGGCGGGCGAGCGTAGGGCGATCACCGCGGCGTAGTGGTGGAGCCGGGCCAGCCGGAACGAGCGGAAGAGCGGGCGGTTGCGCACGGCGCCTCCCCACCCGACTCGTCCACTGAGCAGTCGCCCCGTGAAGAAGAGGTAGAAGACCACGAAGACGGCGGCCGAGATCAGGGCCAGCCACGGAATGACGTGAAACACGTTGGGAAGCCGGTCCCACTGCAGGAGCACGCCCACCGTGGCCCAGCTCAGCAGGTAGTAGTACTCGCAGAACATGATGAAAAGCATGCTCGAGCCCACTTCCCAGGCGGGAATGCCGTTGCGCCGGCTGAGATAGAGGGCGATGGCGCCCTTGCTGACCTGCTCGTTCACGATGGAGAGGATGTACGCGCTGGCGCGGATGGGCAGCACGTCGGTGTAGCGGAGCTTCGCGTTGAACCAGGTGATCACGCGCCACACCACCAGGCTGTCGATCAGCACGAAGAGCGCGCAGTACGGAATCATCAGGAGGAGCCAGCGGGACCAGCTGACGTTTTCGAAGATGGCCGCGAGATAGGGGACGAGCCCGCGTCCCTCCGCGGCGGCGGCCCGGGCGAGCCGGCTATACAGATAGACGAAGCAGCCCGCGGTGACGAGCCAGGGCAGCATGCGCTGCCACCATCGGCCTCTTCGCGGGCGCTTGGGGGCCGGCGCGCCATCGCCGGTCGGCGCCCCGCTCATGCGGCGGGGCGACACCTAGATTGAATTGCGCGCGAACAGCCGATCCCCCTCACCCTGCCCTCTCCCCCAATGGCGGAGAGGGATTCCAAAATAGGCCTCTCTTTCTGGATCCCTCTCCCCCGTCGCGGGGGAGAGGGCAGGGTGAGGGGGGCGTAGGATCGCAGAGTTGCGTTCATTGATGGTCCGCCCTAGCCCGGCAGGACCTTGAACACGAAGACGCGGCTCTTCTCGACGGCGGGCTGCTGCGGGTACTTCTTGGCCTTGGCCTCGAGCACGGCGTCCTTCTCCGTCTCATCCATGACCAGGGCCAGCTTCTGATCGTAGAGCTTGTCGCCGATCTTCAGCCGTACCCGTGGATCGCGCGTGATGTTTCGGTTCCAGGCCTTGTCGCGGGGGAACTGCTGGCCGGGGCGGTATACGGAGGTCAGATAGAGCGTGCCATCCTTCGCTGTGCACCCCGTCGTCACCGAGTGGGGGACGAGATACCACGTCTTCGTCTGCACGTAGATGTTGCCGTACTTGTCGGTGAAGGACCAGTCGGTGACGGGCGTGGCGACGACTTCTCCCGTGAGCCACAGGCCGGCGCGGCGGTCCTTGGGGTCGAGCCCGACCACGCGCAGCACGATGAGCGCTACGAGCAGGACCGCCACGATTGCGCCCACAACGATCACGAGCTTTCTCATGAGGGCTCCCCTTGAGCGCCGACTGTATCACGCGCGCGGCGCACCTGCGGTCAGTGACCAGATGCGGGCGGGCGTGAGAGGGAGCTCGTTGGGCTCGATGCCAAACGGCGCGAGGGCGTCGGCCACGGCGTTGGCGAGAGCGGCGGCGGGGCCAAGCGTGCCGCCCTCGCCGACGCCGCGGACGCCCGCCAGGTTTTCCGCCGGCTCCTCGATGTGGTCGAGCTCGAATGGCGGCATGTCGCTCGCGGTGGGCAGGGCGTAGTCCATGAGCGTGCCCGTGAGGAGCTGGCCGTCGGCGTCGTAGATCAAGTGCTCGGCGAGCGCGCCGGAGATGCCCTGGGCGATCGCCCCCTGCACTTGCCCCTCGACGATGAGCGGGTTGATGACGCGTCCCGTGTCCTCGACGCAGACGTAGCGCCGGATCGCGACCGCCCCCGTCGCCGGATCCACCTCCACCACCGCGGCCTGAGAGCCGGCCGCGAAGGTGCCGCGGATTGGATCATAGAAGCGCGTGGCCTCGAGGCCGGGCTCCATGTCCCCGGGCAACCGCTGCGTCTCCAGACACGCCACCCGCGCGACCTCGGCGTGCGACACCGACCGTTCGGGCACTCCTTTGACAAGGGCGCGGCCGTCGGCCATCTCGAGATCCTCGCGCGCGGCCTCGAGCAGATGCGCCGCGATGCGCGTGATCTTCTCGCGCAGGGCCTGGCTCGCCCGCATGGCGGCGCCGCCGCCGATCACGGCCTGGCGCGAGGCGAAGGCGCCCAGACCGAATGGCGTGGCATCCGTATCGCCGAGAACGACCGTGACGGCGTCGATCGACGCGCCCAGCTCCGAGGCCACGATCTGCGCCATCGTGGTCTCGAGCCCCTGCCCCTGTGACGTCACGCCGGCCAGCACCGTCACCGCGCCCGAGGGGTCCATGCGCACGGTGACACCCTCGTGGCCCGTGCGAAACGGCATACGCGGCCCCGCGGAGGCCGCCTGGCCCAGGCCCGTCAGCTCGTTGTAGTTGGCGAAGCCGATGCCGAGGTAGCGACCTTCTCGCCGCGCTCGCGTCTGCTCGACGCGGAAAGCTTCATAGTCGATCGCCTTCAAGACTTTCTCGAAGCAGACGGGATACGTCGGGCTGTCATGGACGAGGCGGGTGGCCGAGGCGTACGGCAGATCGCCGGGCCCGACCAGGTTGAGGCGCCGGATCTCGACCGGATCCAGGCCGAGGGCCGCGGCGCCGAGATCGAGCACCCGCTCCATGACAAACGTGGTGGCCGGGCGCGCGACGCCGCGATACGGACCTGCTGGCGCCGTGTGGGTGGCGACGGCGGCGACCTCGCAGCGGTAATTCGCCAGCTTGTAGGGGCCGGCCAGGAGCCCACCGGCCATGAGCGCCTCGAGGCCAGCGGTCCACGGATAGACGGAATACGCGCCGGCATTGCACGCGATCCGCACGTCCATGGCGAGCAGCCGACCCGCGCGATCGAAGCCGCCGCGCACCGCGTAGTGATGATCGCGCGCGTGCGCCGAGGCCTGGAGCCCTTCCCGCCGCTGCTCCACCCACTTGACGGGTCGTCCCAGGCGCATGGCCAGGAGACACAGGACGACATCCTCCGGATAGAGGATGGCCTTGACGCCAAACCCGCCGCCCACGTCGGGCGCGATCACGCGAATGCGGTTCTCGGCCAGCCCGAGGATCTCCGACAAACCATGACGCGCCAGATGCGGCACCTGAGTGCCGGACCACAACGTGAGCTTGCCCTCGCCCGCGTTCCAGTCCGCTACCCCGCCCCGGCCCTCGAGCGGCGCCGCCGTTTGGCGGTTCGTCCGGAACGTGCGCTCGATGACCACGGCGGCACCGGCCAGCGCCCTTTCCACCTCGCCGCTCTCGAACCGGCGCGACAAGAGCACATTGTCGGGCGCGGCGGCGTGCACGACCGCGGCGCCGCCGCGCGCCGCGACCACGTCCACCGCCGCGGGCAGCGGCTCGTACTCCACGGCCACGAGGGCGGCGGCGTCCTCGGCCGCGTACCGGTCTGCCGCCACGACGGCGGCCAGCGCCTCGCCGGCAAAGCGCGCCTCCGGCCCGGCCAGCACGGGCTGCTCGGTCTCGACATAGCTCGGCAGCGCGGACTTCGCCCGGATGCGATGCGTCGCGATGTCAGCATCAGCGCCCGTCGCGACGGCGACGACCCCCGCGGCCGCCCTGGCCGCCGTCGCCTCCACGGTCACGATCTTCGCGTGAGCATGCACGCTACGCACGAAGGCCACGTGGAGCATCCGCGGCAGCTCGACATCGCTGACGTACCGGCCGCGCCCGGTGACGAGCCGGCCGTCTTCCTTCCGCCGCACCCGCGCGCCGAAGACACTCACGGGGAGTACATATCACAAGTGCCTTGACGTCCCGGGTGTTTGGGCTCGACCCCTGTCCATCTCAGCCCTCGCCTCCCCACTCTCCTCGCCTGCGGCTCGTCGGCAGTGTCTCGGCTCGAACTGCGGCCTTCACCTTGGGAGAGGGACTCCAGCCCGGTTGCTCTCGCTTCCGCGCGTATCCAAAGGTGAACATTGACGGTCCCGATCGAAGGTAGTAGCGTCGCTTGAAGCCAATGAGTCAGGATAGCGATACCGAAGTCCGGATTCGACAGCTCGCAGCTGCCGGCTTGCCTAGGTCCGCGACGAGACTGGGGCCCATGCCGCCTGTCACGCTCCGTCGACGGAGGGGTGCTCCGCTCGCCAGAACCGTGCAGAAGGACCGTGAGTCCCGTGACAACACTGGTTAGATTGCAGGCGACAGCGAGCCGCCGGGGAGTAGAATCACCAGCATGACGTCGGATCCCGCCAAGCTCTTGCAGGAAGCGTTGAGGTTGTCGCCCGAGGCGCGCGCTGCCCTCGCAGTCTCGCTGTTGGAGAGCCTCGAGGAGGAGGTCGACGAGAGCGCGGAGGCGGCCTGGGCGGACGAGATCGCCAAGCGTCTCCGCGAACTGGACTCGGGTGCCGTCACACCGGTGCCGTGGTCTGAAGCGCGCCGCATGATCCTCGGACGGTAGTGCCGGCCGAGCCGGCCTGGCTTCACCCGGAAGCGATCCAAGAAGCCCGTGCCGCACGAGAGTGGTACAGTGCCCGGAATGCCGAAACAGCAGAGGCGTTCACGGCAGAGCTCGACACGGCAATCCACATGATCGACGAGGTGCCGCGGCGGTGGCCTCGGTATCTGGGCGAGACTCGTCGCTACCTGTTCGTCGGTTTCCCTTCTTCGTTGTTTTCCGCGAGGCTCACGATCGCATTGAGGTTCTCGCTATCGCGCATGCGCGACGCCGACCCGGATACTGGCTTCGTCGATAGCCCCGACAAGGCCTATCCAACCCTGCCTCAGTGAAGGCGACACCCTACTCCCGCGTGAGGAAGATGGGCAGACCCAGCTTGCGGTCATAGGTCGGGCGGTAGCGCTCGGTGTTGTACATGGTGGCGACATCCACCTTGCGCGGCCCGAGCGTGGGATCGGGAATCGGTTGCAGGGCAAAGCAGCCACCGCTGACCGCCGTCATGAGGTTTCCCCGGCCCTCGTGGATGGCATCCACGGCCATGTCCGCGAAGGTCGAGGCCACCATGCGGTCCACGAAATCCGGGCTGCCCGAGCGCAGCTCGTAGGTCAGGTCGCTGACGATCGTCTCTTCGCCGGTGGCCGCCTTGATCTCGGTGCTCAGATCCTCGGCCACGCTCATCTTCTTGCGATGGCCGAAGGCATCCGGCTCGCCGTACTCTTTCACCGTATAGCCTTCCCACTGGGCGCCCTCGGAGAGGATGACCAGCGCATAGTTGCTTGGATTGTTGCGCTTGTCGGCCACCAGCAGCTCGATCAGCTTGGCCAGGTTGACCCGGTATTCCGGAATGCAGCAGCGCAGCGACGTCACGTACGCGGTGTAGAGGGCCGTGTACCCGGCATCGCGCCCGAACACGCGGAAGATGCCGATGCGCTCGTGCGAGCCGACGGTGGTCCGCTGCCGGTCGATGGCCTCGATGGCGCGCGTGATGGCCGTGGAAAAGCCGATGCAGTACTCCGTGTTGCGCACATCGTTGTCCATCGTCTTGGGCACGGCGATCACGGGCATGCCCCGCCGCGCGAGCTCCGCCGCGTAGCCGAGCGTGTCGTCGCCGCCGATGGCGATCAGGTAGTCCAGGGCCAGGGCCTCGATGTTTCGCTGGACCGCGCCGGTCACGTCGTAGGTGAGGCCGCCGCTCGGGGAGGCCGCGGACGGAAATTCCTGCCCCGCGAGCACCGGAGGAAGCTTGGGCATCCGAGACGGGCTGGTGCGCGAGGTATGCAGGTAGGTGCCGCCAGTGCGGTCGATGGTGCGGGTGTTCTGCCGGTTCAAGGGGAGCACGTACCGGGTGCGGCTCTCCGGATCCTCCAGATTGACATGCGTCAACCCTTCCCAGCCGCGGCGGATCCCGATCACCTCGTACCCCAGCTCGCTGCCCCGGTACACCACCGACTTGATCACGGAGTTCAGGCCGGGCACATCGCCGCCACCTGTGAGGACGCCGATCCGCTTCACCGCCATCCGCGCTCCTGAGTCCTTCCGATCACGACTCATCGGGGTTGGGATCCGGGGTTGGGATCCGGTCTCAGATTCCTAAATTTCCTCACCGGTTCGTCTTGGCCAGCCCAGGCGGCTCACGCTCGATGTCGGAATGTAAAAGCAGACCTCCGTACTTACTAGGCGGCGGGACGTGTAGGTTTGGATGTTCTGGAAGCGCCGATAGCCCTCACCAGCTCGTAGAGACCATTGATGAGCGCCACCACGAGCACCGCGGATAGGAGCGACACACCAACTGCCCAAGCAATATGTTCCACGATCACCTCCAGAATGTAAGGGCGCTCGGCAGCATCACGGCGAAGACCCCGAGCACCACGCAACAATTGCCAACCAGTCTACCCGTCCCAAGATTTCTTCTCAAGATCTGGATGCCGATGCCAGCGACAAGGTTGACAGCAATGACGATAACGGCAGCAAGCAAAGAGCCTTCAGGTCCCCAGCCTTTCACCATCTCCGGAGCGGAGAAGATACCGCCAGTTACCCCGATTCCCAAGATGCACAAGTCCCAGGCCACATCGGTCATGAGCTCCCAGAGCAGGCGCGGCTTGGCGAGATACTCCACCCCAGACATGACGATAACGAAGAGAAACGGAATGACGACTGATCCGACGATCAACCGGATCATGCGGATACTCGGCTATTTGCCATATCGCCACCGTACTCAGCCGCCAATGACGCGTCAATTGTATCTTCTTCGATACACCAGCCTCCTTGACGAGGAGGAGGAGCTGCTCAAGAGCAACACCGTCCCCTCATTCACGCAGCTCTTGCCTCGTCGCTCGGAGCGAGGGCCTCGGCTCGAACTGCGGCCCTCCCCCCGATTGGGGAAAAGGGATCAAATTGACACTCCCGGGACACCCGCAGTACTGTGAGGCACCAGCAGCCACGCCAGCCGACCCGAGCCCTGCGAGGTACGTCCATGAAGATCAGCGCGTTCCACCTGATGCCGCACCGGGAGCTGCCCGACGATTTCGAGAAGCGCTACGAGTCCGTGTGGGTGACCCCGCCCTGGTGGGAGCTGGCCGATCCCGCCCGCGTGGGGCAGTACTACAACTGGACGCTCGACGAGCTCCTCTTCGCGGCGCGGGCCGGTTTCGACGGCGTCTGCACCAACGAGCATCACCAGAACGCCTACGGCTTCATGCCGAGCCCCAACCTCATGGGGAGCGTGCTGGCCAAGCAGACCAACGGCCTCGACGTAGCCATCGTCCAGATGGGGATGACGCTGCCGACCACCTCGCCGCCGGTCCGGGTGGCCGAGGAGTACGGCATGCTCGACTGCATCAGCGGCGGGCGGCTCGTGGCCGGCCTGCCTCTCGGCAGCCCCATGGACGTCAACCTCTGCTACGGCATCACGCCCATGGAGCATCGCGAGCGCTACCGCGAGGCCTTTGCCCTCACGATGAAGGCCTGGCAGGCGAAGGA
>DASYTI010000064.1 GCA_036002485.1 Candidatus Methylomirabilota bacterium
GACGGGCGCTTGGGGGAGATGGACGGGCGCTTGGGGGGGATGGACGGGCGCTTGGGGGGGATGGATCAGCGCCTCGAGGAGCTGCGGGCAGAGATGCGGGCTGGCCATGCGGAAACCCGCCGCCACTTCGACGTCGTAGCCGAGGACCTCAAATCCCGGATCCAGTTGGTGGCCGAGGGCGTGCTCTTGGTGGACGAGAAGCTCGAGCGCTTCCGGGCGGAAGTCCACGAGCGGTTCGAGGCCGTAGATCGGCGGTTCGAGGCCGTAGATCAGCGCTTCCTGCGCCTCGAGACGCGCGTGGGCGCCCTCGAAGTGACGGTCGCCCAGGCGCTCAGACACCGGCAGAACTGATCCCGCCTAAGGGCGCCGGGCGAAGAAGTTGACGCCCCTGGTGCTCATCACGACCTCGCCATGCTGGTTCAGCACTTCCATCTGCGAGCGGATGATCCCGCGGTCGGGCTTGCTTCGCGACGGCGTCGTCTCGAGAATGGTCATGCGAGCGCTGAGCCGGTCGCCGGGGCGCACGGGCTTGTTCCACTTCAGCTCGTCTATCCCCGGCGAGCCGAGACTGACCGTGTCCTTGAGAAACCCGTCGTAGAACAGGCGCATGAGCATGCTGCCCGTATGCCAGCCGCTGGCGATGAGGCCGCCCCAGATGGTCCGCTTGGCGGTCTCCTCGTCGGTGTGAAAGGGTTGCGGGTCGAACTCGCGCGCGAAAGCCAGCATGGCCTCCTTCGTCACCGTGCAGCTCCCGAGCTCGATGACCTCGCCCGCCTTGATGTCCTCCCAGTAGCGCACGAGCGTCAGGCCGGCGGCTTGGCGCGGCGCTCGGCCAGGTGCTTCTCCGTGGCGAGGACCTTGGCCTGGCGGCCCGCGTTCATGAACTTCTCGCGGTTCGCGGCCGTCCAGTCCAGGCTGGCCTGACGGCCGGGATTCAATTCCTGGAAGCGCGGCATGACGTAGCGGGCGATGAGCTCGTAGCTTCGCAGCGTCTGGGGGAAATCCGCCCAGTTGTGGGCGAGCTGGAGGAAGCAGCCGAAGCCGCCTGACTGCTTGTCCAGCCGCTCGAGCTGCACGGCGGCATCGTCGGGGTCGCCGATGACCGCGTAGCCGGACTCGATGAGCTGGGCACACTTGTCCTCGATGCTGCTGCCCTTGATCTCGAAGGGCAGGGCGATCACCTCGGTGAAGTAGCGCACCCACTGGCCCAGGCCGAAGCGGACGTTCTCGAGGGCTTTCTCGCGCGTTTCCGCGACGTGCATCGGCGCCACCAGGCGCCAGTGGTGCCGTGACACCGTCTGCTTGTGCTCGCGCGCCAGCTCCTCGCAGATGCCCCACGCCGCCGACAGGGCCATGTAGCCCTGCGACGTCGTCGATCCGATGGACAGCATCCCGATCCCATGCTTGCCCGCGGCGCGGGGGCCGGCCGGCCAGATCTGGGCCGCCACCGCCATCTCCACGTGCGGACGCGTGTACGGCATGAGCTGCAGCCGCGCCTCCTTGACGCTGAACCAGTCGGTGATCTTCGTGACCGCCTCGCCGCGCAGCAGCGGGATGAGGACGTCCAGCGCCTCTTCCATCATGTCGCGCTGGCGTAGCGGGTCGATGCCCATCATGAAGGCATCGGAGGGGAGCGAGCCCGGCCCCACGCCGAACATGAAGCGGCCCTTCAGCTGGTAGTCGAGCTGCTGGACGCGGTCGGCCAGGATGAACGGATGGTGGTAGGGCAGCGAGGACACGCCCGTGCCCAGCCGGATCCGGCGCGTGCGCTCGCCGGCGGCGGCGATGAACACCTCGGGCGAGGCGATGGTCTCGTAGCCCGCCGAGTGGTGCTCGCCGATCCAGGCCTCGTCATAGCCCAGCCGGTCGAGGTGCTCGACGAGCTGGAAATCGCGCTCGAGGGCCAGGGCGGGATTCTCGTCGATGGGGTGAAACGGCGCCAGGAAGATTCCGAAGCGAAGCGGGGCCTCCTGCATGGGTAGCTCCTCTCTCAGGGAAGCGGCCCACTCCGGACGCGGCGGGCCAACCTTCGTATCTTACACGTGCGGGCCCCCGGCTGATAGAATGCGCTCCGGCTGGAATGCGCTTGCCGTTCCGCCCTCGTCCCACGGCGTGGCCGCGCCACTCGGACGGCAAGGGAGGACACCGATGAAGATCGGAATGGGCCAGAACTGGTGGATTCTCGCGGCTCGGGCCGTGCTCGCCATCCTTTTCGGTCTCTACGTCCTCGTGGCCCCCGGGCGCGCCCTGACGGCGATCATTCTGGCCTTCGGTGTAGGCGTTCTCCTGGCGGGCATTCTCGCCATCGTCGCCGCCGTACGGGTCCACGACCAGCACGAGCGCTCGTTCCCCATACTTCTCGAGGGGGTCGTGTGCCTGGTCGTCGGCCTCCTGGCCCTCCTGCGTCCCGGCGCCACCGCTTTCGCCTGGCTTGTCCTCATCAGCGCATTTGCCATCGCGAGCGGCATCCTCCACGTGATAGCGGCAATCCAGTTGCGGAAGCAGATGGAGGGCGAATGGGTGCTGATCCTGAACGGGACGCTGACCGTGGTCTTCGGGGTGCTGATGATCCTGCTGCCGTGGGCGGGATTGCTCTCGCTGATCTGGCTCGTGGGAGGCTACTCGCTTTTCTTCGGCCTTCTGCTCCTCGTCCTATCCTTCCGGCTCCGGTCGCAATGGCAGGCTCGCGTCGCCGCGAGGGCGACGGCCCGGGCCTAATCTCTCGGCCGCCCGCTAGTTGATCCGCTTCGTCTTCCCCTTCCACTCCTTGTCGCGCAGCACGAACTTCTGCACCTTGCCCGTGGAGGTCTTGGGAAGATCGCCGAACTCGATGGCCGCGGGCGCCTTGAAGTGGGCGATGTGCTGCTTGCAGAACTCGATGATGTCCTTCTCGCTGGCGCTCTGGCCCGGCTTGAGGGTCACGAAGGCCTTCGGGCGCTCACCCCACTTCTCGTCGGGAATGGCCACCACGGCGCACTCCATCACCGCGGGGTGCTTGGCCACGCACTGCTCCACCTCGATGGTCGAGATGTTCTCGCCCCCGGAGATGATGATGTCCTTCTTCCGGTCGCGAAGCTCGATGTAGCCGTCGGGATGCCATACCCCGATATCGCCCGAGTGGAACCAGCCGCCCCGGAATGCCTCGGCGGTGGCATCGGGCTGATCGAAGTATCCCATGGCGCAGTTGTTGCCGATCATGACCACCTCGCCCAGCGTCTCGCCGTCGCGCGGGACGTCGTGCATGTCGCCGTCCACCACGCGGACGAGATCGAAGAGCGCATACCCCTGCCCCTGCCGGGCGGCCAGGGTGGCCTGCTCGTCGACGGGAAGCGCGTCCCACTCCTTGTGCCAGGCGCACACGGTGTGCGGGCCATACGTCTCCGTCAGACCGTAGACGTGCACGGGACGGAAATTGAGCTCCTTGAGCTTGCCCAGGAGGGTGGGCGAGGGCGGCGCCCCCGCGATGGTGACGGTGACCGGGCGGGCGAGGCGATGGGCCTTGGGGTCATTGATGACCCCGATCTGCACGGTGGGGGCGCCGTTGTAGTGGGTGATGCCCTCGGACTCGATGAGCTCCCAGATGCGGGCGGACTCCACGCGCCGGAGGCACACGTGGGTGCCCGCCACCGCCGTCACCGCCCACGTGAAGCACCAGCCGTTGCAGTGGAACATGGGCAGGGTCCACAGGTACTTGGTCTCGAAATTCATCCCGGTCTCGACCACCTCGCCCATGGCATTCATCCAGGTGCCGCGGTGCGAGTACATGACGCCCTTGGGCCGGCCTGTGGTGCCCGAGGTGTAGTTGATGGCGATGGTCTCTTCTTCGTCCTCGAGCACGGGCTCGATCGGATCGGGAGCGCCGGTGGCGAGGAAATCCTCGTAGGGATCGCCGGCCGCTCCGGTGTCGTCCACGCGCACGACCCTGAGGCCCGTGAGATCCAGCGGCTTGATCACGTGCTCGAACTCCGCGTCCACGAAGAGCGTCGTCGACCCCGAGTGCTTGAGGATGTAGCCGACCTCGTCGGAGGAGAGCCGGATATTGATGGCCACGAGAATGCCGCCGGCCAGAGGGATGGCGTAGTGCGCCTCGAGCATGGCCGGGATATTCGGACAGAGGAAGGCGACGCGATCATGCTTCTGGAGACCGGCCCTGCGGAGCGCGGAGGCCAGGCGGTTGACGCGCTCCTCGAACTGCCGGTACGTATACTGCCGCTTGCCGTGGATGACGGCCGTCTTGCCCGGGAAGACAAAGGCGCTGCGCTGAAGGAAGCTCACGGGGCTGAGCTCGGTCCGGTACACCTTGTGATGCTTCATCGCGAAACCTCCGGGTGGGGTTCTGGCTCGGCCCGACCTTTCCCGCCGGGCCCGCTATAGCCTAGTCGAAAGACCGCGATTGTCAATGCGCGGGGCCCCGGCTTGCGTGCGACGGTTGAGTGGGGCAAGATTGGCACGCCTCGTCACGCCAAAGGGGGAAACCATCGATGCGCGTCGGCATGACCGCCATCTTTCAGAATCCCGGCAAGGGCCGCCGGGACTTCGACGTCTACCAGGACGACCTCCGCCTCGCCGATCTCGCCGAGCCGCTGGGCTTCGACTCCATCTGGAGCGTCGAGCACCACTTCACCGACTACACCATGTGCCCCGACGTGCTCCAGTTTCTCACCTACATGGCGGGGCGGACCCAGCGCGTGGCCCTCGGCTCCATGGTGGTGGTGCTGCCGTGGCACGATCCCATGCGCGTGGCCGAGCAGATCTCCATGCTCGACAACATCTCGGGCGGCCGGTTGATCCTCGGGCTGGGGCGCGGAGCGGGCAAGGTCGAGTTCGAAGGCTTCCGCGTGCCCATGGAGGAGAGCCGCGAGCGCTTCGTGGAATCGGCGCGGATGATCCTGGAGGGGCTCGAGAGCGGCTCCTGCGAGCTCGACGGCCGCTTCGTCTCCCAGCCGCGGGCGGCCATCCGCCCCGCGCCCTTCAAGAGCTTCCGCGGCCGCACGTATGCCGCCGCCGTGTCGCCCGAGTCGGTGCGCATCATGGCCGAGCTCGGCGTGGGCATCCTCATCATCCCGCAGAAGCCGTGGCCCGAGGTCGCCAAGGAGCTGCACGAATACCACGAGCACTACCGACAGCTCAACGGCGCCGAGCCCCCGCGGCCGGTCTCCGCGGGCTGGACCTTCTGCGATCCGGATCCGGATCGCGCGCGCGAGCAGGCCCGGCGGTGGATCGGCGGCTACTTCCGCACGGTGCTCGACCACTATCAGTTCGGCGGCGATCACATGGCCAAGACCAAGGGGTACGAGTACTACGCGAAGATGACCGACAAGATCCACACGTACGGCGACGAGAAAGTCACCGACTTCTTCGTGGACCTGCAGGTGTGGGGCACCCCCGAGCAATGCTATGACAAGATTCTCGACATCCGCCGGCGCGTGGGCAACGACCACTTCGTGGGCGCCTTCTCCTATGCGGGCATGCCGCCCGCCGAGGCCGAGCGCAATATGCGCCTCTTTGCCAAGGAGGTCATGCCGGCCCTGCAGGCGCTCGGGCGCGAGCCGAGTGCCGTCGCTCCGGCGCTCTCACACCCGTGACCTTCTGCCCGTGATCTCATGCTGCCCATGATCTTGTCCTGGAGGACCGCCCGCTGACCACGCCGCTGTCCGTCTATCTGCCGTTCAACCGCGAGGTACTGGGCCAGGCTTTCGAGCCGGCCAAGAGCGGCGGCGGCACCCCCGAGCCCAAGGGCTACTGGCTCCTCGTCCAGGACCAGGATCTCCTCGTCGTCCAGGACGGCGGCGCCTTCCGTCTGCCCGAGGGCACGCTGCCCGCCGGGCTCGAGTCCGTCGTGACGGAGCCCCTCTGGCTGGGGACACTCCACGGCACGCCGTGCTTCACGGCCTCCGTGCCCAAAGAGGCCGCCCCGCCCGAAGGACTGGCGCGCGAGACCCTCGTGCCCATGCGCGGGACCAAGCTGCCCGATGATCTGCTCTCGCTCGGGGGCATGGCCATGCAGGCGCTCTGGTGGCAATCCACGAGCGGCTTCTGCCCGCGCTGCGGAGAGGCCGCCGTGCGCATCGAGGGGGAATGGGGCAAGCGTTGCCCGCGCTGCCGCTACGAGCACTATCCGCACCTCCATCCCGCCGTCATCATCCTGGTCCGCGACGGCAACCGCGTCCTCCTCGCGCGCAAGGCGGAGTGGGCGCCGGGGCGCTACGCCCTCGTGGCGGGCTTCGTCGACAACGGCGAGTCGCTGGAGGGCGCGGTGGCCCGCGAGGTCAAGGAAGAGGTCGGCGTCGACGTGAAGGACATCCGCTATGTGGGCAGCCAGAACTGGCCGTTCCCGAGCCAGATCATGCTGGGCTTCGTCGCGACCTACGCCGGAGGCGAGGTGCGGGTGGACCCCTCCGAGCTCGAGGATGCCCGCTGGTTCCCCTGCGATCAGCTCCCCAACCGGCCCTCGCGTCACAGCATCGCCGGCTTCATCCTCAGCAACTACGCCAAGCCGTCATGAACATGACCCCCTGCCCCCTGATCTACTCAGCCCTCGTCTCGCGGCTGCGCCGCTCAACTCGAACTGCGGCCCTCTCCCCCGATAGGGGAGAGGGTTCCGTTTTTTTGCATCCCTCGCCCCTGTGGGGAGAGGGCAGGGTGAGGGGCACAGTCCAAAGGAGGAGAGCCACGTGAGCATCCAGCGCCTTCAGCCGGGCAAGCGCCTGAGCGCCGCCGTCGTGCACGGTGACACCATCTACCTGGCCGGCCAGATCGCCGGGGATGCCTCGGCCGACGTCAAGGGTCAGACCCAGCAGATCTTGAAAAAGATCGACGACCTCTTGGCCGCGGCCGGCACGAGCAAGTCCAAGCTCCTCTCCGCCACCATCTGGCTTGCCGACATGCGCTACTTCGACGACATGAACTCCGCGTGGGAGGCCTGGATGGATCCCGCGAATCCGCCGGCCCGCGCCACCGTCGAAGCGCGACTGGCCGCGCCCAAGTATTTCGTCGAGATCGCGGGCGTGGCGGCGAAGTAGGCGGCCTCCCGCGGAGCAGCGTTCTCTCGAGCCGACGGACTCATCCGCCCTCGAGGGGAATTTTTCCCTCGGAACAGTCCAGTTTCTGGGCGCCGAGCTCCTCGTGTCTTTCTGATTTTTTCTCGCGCCCGGCTTCCGAGATGGAGGGCCTCTTCCAATCTCGGGGCGATAGTTCGTAGCTCGCGGTCGGCCCGCGCACCTTCTGCACTGTCAGCCTCATGACATCGCAGTCTTTTCAGGAACTCGCTCCGTGCATCGCCGTCGCATCGTCCTTGGCACCCCGGTTGCTTTTTCCATGCTGGGTTAATTCGAGTCACCGGGTCGACACGGCTACGAACGCGGGCGGCACTGCCCGATTAACTGGATAGGAGGAAACCATGAGCGTACGGGGTGCGATCGGAGCGTTGGCGTTTCTGGGACTTGTCGGTGGTGGGCCTGGATATGTCCTGGCTCAGGAGCAATCGGGCATCGGAGTCGTGAGCACCCTCATCGGGGAGGCGACGGTGGCGCGCGGCACGACGTCTCAGCCCCTCGCCCTCAAGATGCGCGACGACGTGTTCATGCAGGACCGGATCAGCACCAAGGAGCGCTCCCTCGTGCATGTCCTGATGGGCGGCAAGGCTCTCCTCACCGTCCGCGAGCTTTCCGTGCTCACCATCACCGAGGAGGGCGGGCGCGCGACGGTTGATCTCCAATCCGGCAAGGTCGGGCTGGCCGTCGTGCGGCAGCGGATGAAGCCGGGAGAGATCATCGAGATCCGTACGCCGCATGCCGTAGCCGCCGTCCGGGGAACCGTCCTCGTGGTGGAGATCGTTCCCGAGCCCGGCGAAGAGAATCAGCCAAGCGCCGGGGCGGCCTCCACGAATGTCCACCTGCTCCATGGCAAGCTCGATGTCTCGCTCGCGAGCAATCCGACCGCCCTCCCCATCCAGCTGGAGAGCCTGCAGAGCGTGACGGCGTCGAGGCACGCGCTGGGGACCGTACGTCCCCTGACCCCAGAGACGGTGACCGCCGTCACCGCGGGCTTGATGCTCAATCGGCCGTCACGACCCGGCCCGTCCGATAAGTTCGTCGCCTCCATCGAGGAGAAGCAGCGGGCCCTCGCCGTGGCTACGGCGTCGAGCATCGTCAATGGCAAACCCGGCAAGGCACGGCTCGCGGGAATCGCCGGGAAGCCGGGGGTTGGGCAAAAAGGCAAGGCGACCGATGTGGCCGCGAATCACGATGCTATCGGTGTCGTCTCCGATGCGGGCGATGGCGATCTCGGCGGAAACGGAAACGGCCAAGCCCTCAGCCTCGGCGCAGGCGGTGGCGGCGCCAACGGCAATGGCCCAGGGCTCGGCCTGATCGGCGTGAGTGTCCTCGGCGGAGGCAATGCCATCCGCCTGCAGGGGCCGGTGGGCGGGCCGGGCAGCGGCGGGCTGGTCAGTGATCTTGCCCCCATTGTGCCCAAGGTCGGGCTTCTCCCGAAGCTTCAGTAGGGCCAGGCGCGATCGGTCGCTCTGCTCCAGGTGCGCGCCGTGCTCGATATCGGCCTCCAGGATGACTGTGCCATCGCTCGAGATGCATGGCTGATGACCCGTCCCATTGTCTGGCATGTGCCGGGGTCCGAGGCGGCCTCGCGTCTCGCGGACCTCCCGGATGATCTCGAGCGTCGGCCCCTCTCCGAGCGGACGCCATCCGAGTGGCCGGCCTCGCCCGGTGTGCTCTTCGTCGACCTGCCCCACGACGAGGCCAGCCTTCGCGCGATGGCGGCGGCCCAGCGTGAAGGACTCCCCGTGGTTGCCCTGGTGGATGACGCCGCCTCGGACGCCATCAGCGGTCAGCCGCCGTGCTACGCCTATCTGAATCCCTCGGTGCCGGCGGTCACCCTGGCTGCCGTGCTTCGCCAGGCGTGCGTGCACGCGCGCGTGATGCTCGATGCCCTCGAGCTCAGGACACAGCTCGAGGAGCTCAATACCATCGGCATACGCCTGTCGGCCGAGCGGAATCTCGACGCCCTCCTGGAGGTGATCCTGACCAAGGGGCGGGAGATCACTCGGAGCGACGCCGGGTCGCTCTATGTGGTGGAGACGGGGCCGGAGGGCGGAAAGCGCCTGCGCTTCAAGCTCGCCCAGAACGACAGCGTGCAGGTGGAGTTCAGCGAGTCGACGCTGCCCATCAGCGCGGACAGCGTGGCCGGGTACGTGGCCCTCGCCGGCGACATTCTCATGATCGACGACGTTTATTCATTGCCCTCGGACTCTCCCTTCCACTTCAATACCGAGTTTGACGTGAAGGTGGGCTACAGGACGACATCGATGCTGGTGGTCCCCATGAAGACGCCGGCCGGCGAGACCATCGGCGTCCTGCAGCTCATCAACTGCAAGCGGGTGCCCGGCCGACCCTTCGCCTCGCGCGAGGGCATACCGGACGAGGTCTTGCCCTTTCCCGAGCGCTATCGAAACGTCGCCGCGTCACTGGCCTCTCAGGCGGGGGTGGCCATCCAGAACGCCCGCCTGTTCCACGAGCTTGGCGCCGCGCTGCAGGAGGTCGAGGCCTCCCAGCAGCAGCTCGTACAGGCCGAGCGCTTGAGCGCCCTCGGCGAGATGGCGGCCGGGGTCGCCCACGACTTCAACAATCTGCTGGCCGTGGTGGTCGGACGCGCCGAGATCCTGCTCGCCAAGGGACAGGAGCCGGACGTCGCTCGGGACATCGAAATCATCCGGACGGCGGCCTGGGACGGCGCCCACACCGTTCGGCGCATCCAGGAGTTCACACGGACACGCCAGACGCGCCCGGCCGCCCAGGTCGACATTCCCGAGCTCCTGCGAGACGTCGTCGAGCTCACGAAGGGGCGATGGAAGGATGAATCCCAGAGCCGCGGCATCTCCTACGACGTGGTCGTGGAAGGCGGCCCCGCTCCCCCGGTGGCCGGCATCTCGGCGGAGCTCCGCGAGGTGTTCATGAACCTGCTCATCAACGGGCTCGACGCCATGCCGGGAGGAGGCCAGTTCGTCTTCCGAGTCTCGAACGATGAGGAATCGGTGATCATCGCGGCCGAGGACACGGGCTGCGGCATGTCCGACGAGACCCGCCGGCGCGTGCTGGAGCCCTTCTTCACCACCAAGGGCGTCCGCGGAACCGGCCTCGGCCTCGCCGTCTCGTGGGGCATCGTCAAGCGGCACGGGGGCACCATAGAGATCGAGAGCACCCTCGGCATGGGCAGCATCTTCATGATCCGTCTGCCCATCAGCACGGGCGAATCGGCGCCGGAGGTCGGCGAGGCGCTCTCCCGCCCGGTCCGCAGCGGCCGCATCCTGGTCATCGACGACGAGGAGACGGTTCGCTGCGTGCTGCGGGACATGCTCACGCCCTGTGGCCACACGGTCCTCGAGGCGGCCAGTGGGGAAGCCGGATTGGCGCTCCTGGAGAATGAGGCGGTCGACGTCATTCTCACGGACATCTCCATGCCGGGCATGTCGGGCTGGGACGTGGCGGCCGCGTGCCAGCGGCGCTTCCCTCACATCCCCCTCGGGTTCGTCACCGGCTGGGGAGACCGGCTCGACCCGCAGGAGACCGCCCGCTTCGGCGTGCGATTCATCGTGTCGAAGCCCTTCTCTCCAGCCGACGTGCAAGGCCACGTCGCCTCCGTCCTCGCCTCTCCCACCCCCTAGAGTCTCGATGCCGGCAATGCGGCGAGAGGGGGCGGGGGCATCCCCCGCGGACCACGCTGACTCGCGGCCCGCTTCAGCACTCTTAACGGGCCACGAGATTCTGGTTTTGCGCTTCGGCAACGCGCAGAAGATACGGGTCCACGGGGGATGCCCCC
>DASYTI010000065.1 GCA_036002485.1 Candidatus Methylomirabilota bacterium
TCTGCGGCAGGTTCAGCCCCGAGATCGTGTACGCGCCCATGTCGTGGAGGAAATCGTCCCGCAGCGCGAGGAGCGTGCCCTCGCGGGTGGCCGCGAGCTCCACGTCGTGGATCTGGTCCCGCTCCACGCAGGCGACCAGCGCGTGCTCCCGCCGTGTCTCGATCCACTTGATCGGGCGGTCGAGCTGCCGCGCGAGGGCGGCCACCACGACGTACTCCGGGTAGTACATCCCCTTGGTGCCGAAGCCGCCGCCCACGTCGGGTGGCGCGATCACGCGCACGCGCTCCTCGGGCAGGCCGAGCTGCCGCGGCGATCACCCCGCGATGACGGTGGACCATCTGCACGGCGCCCCACATGGTCAGACGCTCGTCGGCCCACCGGACGACGAGGCCCCGCGGCTCCAGCGGATGCGCGCCGCCGCGGGCGAGACTGACCCGCGTCCTCACCACGACGTCCGCGGTGCGCCGGGCCGCCTCCGCGTCGCCCACGCGCTGGCGCCACTCCGCGACGACATTGCCTCCCGCCTCCTCGTGGAGGACGGGCGCGCCCGGGGCGAGGGCCGCGTCCACGTCCACGAGGGCGGGCAGGGACTCGTACTCGACTCGGATCAAATCGAGGGCGTCCCAGGCGCGATAGATGTCGTCGGCGATCACCGCGGCCACGGGCTCGCCCACGAAGCGCACGCGCTCGCCGGCCAGAGGTCGGATGCCGCAGGCCACGGGCAGGGCGGGATGCGGCGCGTAGATCGGGATGGCCTGGCCGGCGCTCCCCAGATCGGATGCGAGAAATACGCCGACTATCCCGGGGGCGCGCCGGGCCGCCGAGACGTCGATCGAGCGGATGCGCGCATGGGCATGCGGCGAGCGCAGCATCGCGGCATGCAGGCAGCCCGGAACGCGGAAGTCGTCGACGAACTCTCCGGTGCCGGTGATGAGCCGCGGGTCCTCGCGGCGGCGGACGGCTCCCGCATGCTCGGCCATCTAGCCCAAGCATTCCCCCTCACCCTGCCCTCTCCCCCGAAGCGGGGGAGAGGGATATTTGTCTCCCTCTCCCTCGGAGAGGGAGGGGGTCAGGGTGAGGGTGGCGGTGTGTTGGCGCATGACGCGCTAGCTCTCGCTCTCGGCGGGAAGGCGAGAACGCCAGTCGAGGGAGCGGGTGATCAGGGGGCGCAGCGCGAGGACGACGAGGACGACGCCCACGCCTAGCAGCACGAGGGAGATCGGCCGCGTGACGAAGATGAGATAGCTCCCGGCCGACATGGCCAGGGACTGGCGGAGCGAGAGCTCCATCATGGGGGCGAGGACCAGCCCGAGCACGATGGGCGCTGTCTCGAAGTCGAGCTTGCGCAGCACATAGCCGAGGACGCCGGTGGCGAGCATGATCCAGACGTCCACCACGCTGCTGTTGACGGCGTAGACGCCGAGAATGGAGCAGACGAGGATGATGGGGTACATGACCGGGTACGGCACTCTGAGCAGGTTCACGAAGAGCCCCACCAGCGGGAGGTTCAGGATGAGCAGGATGACGTTGCCGACGTACATGGAGGCGATGAAGCCCCAGAAGAGCTTGGGGTCCTGATGGATGAGGAGCGGCCCTGGCGTCACGCCGTGGACCATCATGGCGGCCAGGAGCAGGGCGGCCACGGGCACGCCGGGGACACCAAGGGCGAGCATGGGCACGAAGGCGCCCGAGGTCGCCGCGTTGTTCGCCGACTCCGGCCCCGCCACGCCCGCCACCGCCCCGCGGCCGAACTCTTCCGGGTGCTTCGACACCTTGCGCTCGACGGCGTAGGAGACGAAGGTCGAGATCACGTGGGCGGAGCCCGGGATGATGCCGATGAGGAACCCGATGACGGTGCCGCGCCAGATCGGCCAATTGGCCTCTCGCCATTCCTGACGGGAGGGCAAGAGGTCGCGCAGCTTCGGCCGGATCACCTCCGGCGGATTGGCCATTCCCGCGGTGAGGAGGATCTCGGCCAGGCCGAAGAGCCCGACGGCGACGGGCACCACCCCGATGCCGTCGCCCAGCTCGGCGATGCCGTAGGCGAAGCGGAAGTAGCCGGACATCTGATCGATGCCGATCATGCCCAGGAGCAGCCCGAGGGCCGCCATAGCCAGCCCCTTCAGCATCGAGCCCGAGTTCATGTAGGCGAGGACGAGGAGCCCGAGGAGAAGCAGCGAGAAGTACTCGGGGGGGCCGAAGCGGAGGGCGAAGGCGGCCAGGGGCGGGGCCAGGAACATCAGGAGGACGACGCTCACCGTGCCCGCGATGTAGGAGCCCACGGCGGCGATGGCCAGGGCTGGCCCCGCGCGTCCCTTGCGCGCCATGGCGTAGCCGTCGATGCACGTCATCACGGAGGCGGCCTCGCCGGGGATGCGCATCAGGATGGACGTCGTGGAGCCACCGTACATCGCGCCATAGTAGATGCCCGCCAGCATGACGAGGGCGCTCGTGGCATCGAGGCCATAGGTGGCGGGAAGCAGCAGGCTGATGCCGGCCAGCGGCCCCACCCCAGGAAGCACGCCCACCAGCGTGCCCACCAGGCAGCCGATGAAGCCATACCAGAGGACGTGGGGAGCGAGGGCGACGGAGAAGCCCAGGCCGAGATTCTGGAGTGTCTCGAGCACGTCAGAGCCCGAAGGGTCCCCGGGGCAGGGGCACCCTGAGCAGGGTGTCGAAGACGTAGAAGGATCCCCACGCCATCACGATTGTCACGGCGAGGCCGAGGACCCACCCTTTGCGCTCGAGCGCCAGGATGAGGAAGGCGACCACCACCGCCATGGTGATCCGGTAGCCCAGGCGCTCGAGCCCCCACGCTGCGAACGCGCAGGCGGTGAAGATCGCGATGGCATGGCGCCATTCATGCCAGCCCACCTCGGCCACTCCACGAGCGCGCGACCCCATGACATACACCGCCACGCCGAAGGCGATGAGGAGGATGGCGAGCACCACCGGCATGTACGCGGGGCCGGGCCGGCGCAGGGAGCCCAGGGGGAAGGCACGGCTCTGCCAGATGGTGACGATGCCCATGAGGACAAGCGTGGCGCCGGCCAGTCGATCCGTTGTCATCGCGCTAGCCGCACTGTGTGCGTTACGTGCTCCCCCTCACCCTGCCCTCTCCCCCACTGGGGGAGAGGGATCAGAGCTAGAAGTGCGCGCGCCAAGGCTCGTTTTATCCCTCTCCCCCGTCGCGGGGGAGAGGGCAGGGTGAGGGGGAGTGCGTATGCGCGCATGAGTCGACACAAGCCTGTCGTCGGCACTACTGGGCGCTCTCGACCTTTCCGATCTTCTTCACGACCTCGGCGAGCCGGGCCGCGTCCTTGGCCCACCACGCGTTGAACTCATCGGCGTCCATGTAGGCGATGGGGGTGTCGAGCTTGGCGTGCGAGTTGACGACCTCGGGCTCCTTGACGGCCTGCCGGGTCGCGTCGCGCAGGATCTTGATGACGTGGGGCGGTGTCTTGGCGGGCGCCACCAGCCCCGCCCACGCCGTGTACTCGACGTCGTAGCCGAGCGACTTGAACGAGGGGACGTCCGGATACGCGGCCACGGGCGCCGTCCCCGTATGGGCGAGCAGCCGCAGCTTGCCCGCCTTGATGTGCGCCACGGCCAGGCTCACCGGCGTCATCACCGCCTGCGAGTGGCCGCCCAGGATGGCATTCATCATGGGGCCGCCGCCCGTGGTGGGCAGATGGCGCAGCTTGATGCCGGAGGCCTGCATGAGCATCTCCATGGGGACATGGGCGGCGCCGTAGAGGCCGGAAGAGCTGAACACGATCTCGCCGGGCTTCTTCTTCGCGTCATCCACGAACTCCTTCAGGGTCTTCCACGGGGTGTCGGCGCGGACGACGAGCATGGACGGGTCGGCGTTGATCCGGGCGATGCCCGTAAACTGATCGCGCGTGTAGTTCGGCGGCCGCCCGAAGAGCTTGTCGACCTCCGGCAGCACGGAGACGCTCACGAGGGCCATGAGGAGCGTGTAGCCGTCGGGCTTGCTCGTGGCCACCGTCTGGTTCCCCACCGCGCCGGCCGCCCCCGCCTTGTTGATGATGGCCACCGGCTGCTTCAAGATGCGCTCGAGCGCCGCGGCCACGGGGCGCGCCGTGTTGTCCGCGACGCCGCCGGGCGGAAAGGCGACCACCATGGAGATCGACCGCGTGGGGTAGGGATCGTCCGCCCGCGCCATGCCCGCGGCCATCGCGACGATCAGCACGGCCATCCCGAGCGCTCGAATCATTCGCGCCTCCTTGTCGCGGAGTGATGCAGCCAGGGCAGACTAGCAGCCGGTCGTGCGGCAGGTCAAGGCGCGTTCCTCGGGCGCGTGACCGTTGTAGACTGCCGCCAGCGCCAGGGTCCAGGAGAAGAGGCGGAGGGAGATACGCCATGAGCGTGATGGGTGGAAAGAGCACGGAGATCGGGGTCTGCTTCGACGACACGGCTCCACCGGTAGCCTTCGAAGCGGGAAACTTCCTGGCTCAGGGCTGACCGGCCGAGCTTGCCGTCAGGCCGGCCGGGAAGGGCCGGCGCGGCTCAGCGCCGACCGCAGAGCTTGTGGAGCGCGGCCAGATCGGCCGCGGTGAGTCGCAGCGGCTCCATGGCCTGCTCGCCTCCCACCTCGTGCATCACGGCGGTGGGATCCTCCACGTGGCCGAGACCC
>DASYTI010000066.1 GCA_036002485.1 Candidatus Methylomirabilota bacterium
GGCCACGGCGGCGCGGACGGCACGCTCGGCATCGTCCTCGTTGACACGGGGGACGCCGAAGACGGCCATGATGGCGTCGCCGGCGTACTTCTCCACGGTGCCGCCAAAAGCCTCGATCTGCTGCCGCATCTCGTCGAAGAAGGCCGACAGCAGGGCGCGCAGGTGTTCAGGGTCGTGTTGAGTCGCCAGGTCGGTCGATCCGGCCAGGTCGGCGAAGAGGACGGTGACGGGCTTCCGCTCATCCGCAGCTGGCATGGGTCGACTACTCTATCTCAGATCGCATCCTTACTTCTGACTCGGTTGACCCCACGGTGTCAGAGCCAGCCGGAGCGCTTGAAGCGATAGTAGAGATACCCGCAGGCCCCGACCATGACCACCATGACCGCGGGATAGCCATATCGCCACTCGAGCTCCGGCATGAACTTGAAGTTCATCCCGTAGATGCCGGCCACCATGGTGGGTACCGCGATGACGGCGGCCCAGCCCGCCAGCTTCTTCATGGCGTCGTTCTGCGTCACCGCGGTCAGCGAGAGGTGGGCCTCGAGGGCGCCCGTGAGCAGCTCGCGCATCGTGTCCACGTTCTCGTTGATCCGGATGGCGTGGTCGTAGACATCGCGGAAGTAGGGGCGCGTGTCCTCGGGAATCAGGGGGAGATCGAAGCGCATGAGGCGGTTGCACACGTCCACGAGGGGCGACACGGCCCGCTTCACCTCGACCAGGTTGCGCTTGAGATCATAGATGCGCTGGACGGTGTTCCGGTCGAAGTCATCGCTGAAGATCTCGTCCTCGAGGCGCTCGAGCTGGTCTCCCAGGGCGTCGATGACCGGGAAGTACTGGTCCACCACGAAATCCATGATGGCGTACAGCACGAAGCCCGGCCCCTTGCCGAGAAGCGCCGGCGTGCTCTCGCACCGGGTCCGGACGCCGGCGTAGGATGGGGTGGCGCCGTGGCGGATGGACACGATATAGCGGGCTCCCACGAAGATGTGCGTCTCGCCGAGCTCGACCTGCTCTTGACCGGGGGCCAGGATGGCCGGGCGCAGCACGACGAAGATGGAGTCGCCGTACTGCTCGAGCTTGGGCCGCTGGTGGGCGGCCTGGGCGTCCTCGATGGCCAGCTCGTGGAGCCCGAACTCCTCCTGGATCTGCTTGAGCAGCTCCGGAGAGGGATCGTGGAGGCCGATCCAGACGAAGTGGTCCGGCTTCTTGAGGACCTCGCTGATGTCCGGAATGGCGACGTCGCCGACACGCTTGCCGTCGGCGTACGCGACAGAGGCGACCACGCCCTCCATCAGACCCCTAGGTAGCTCGGAGGGGGGCTCCGCCCCCCTTCCGAAGCCTCCCCCCGACGCCGTGCGAGCCGCAGGACGTCGCGGGGCTGGGGCCCTGCCGTCCGAGGCGAGCAATCTGAGAACGGCGCCGGCGAAGCCGGCGCTCGAAGCGGAACATCCCTGCTCGCGAGGGCATGGGAATGACTTGGACCGATCCCTAGGGCGTGCCGCCGTCGCCCACGAGGACGAAGGGCGCCCACAAGGCCGGGTGCGACATGGCGGGGTCGCCCAGGAGCTGGAGCTGCGCCGAGCGCAAGGCCGCCGCGCGCCCGAGCGACTGGTCTCGGCTGTAGGCCTCGAAGAGACTCGTGGTCAGAAGGGCGGTGGGCCGGGAGGCCACGCCCCAGTGCGAGACCAGGAGCCCGCGCGCCCCCGCATAGAAGAAAGCCCGCGCCAGCCCTGAGAAGCTCTGCCCGCCCAGCTTGCCGTCCGGCGCCGCCGTATTGCAGGCCGAGAGGATCACCCAGTCGGCATCGAGCTTGAGCTGGGCGATCTCGCCCGCGTCGAGGAGCCCGTCCTCGTCGGCGGTGCTTTTGGCGGGCGGCGTCAGGGCCAGCGCGGGCTCGCTCTTGCACTTGAGCTCGCCGGGCAAGAGGCCATGCGTGGCGAAAGCGACCACGCGGTAGCGGGAGAGATCCGTGCCGCGCACCTTGGCCTCCGTGGCCTGGGCGCCGAGGATCACGTCCGTCTCCGGCGCCTTGAGGGTCTTGGCGATCTGGCGGATCTCTCCCGCCGTGTCGCGCAGCCGCGGGAGATTACGCACGAGCTCGCTGTCCACGGCCGCGCCATCGCGACAGAGCGAGGCCAGCGTGGCCATGCTGCGCGTGTCGCCGGGGGCGCCCGCGAAGGCGGGATCGCCGAAGCCGATGAAGGGCTGTGGCGCCTTGGAGCGGCCGGCCACCGCGCGGAGGCTCTTGAGCGAGCTCATGGCAGGCAGCACGCTGATGGCCACCTGCTTGCCCAGCCACGGCACCTGGCGATAGTCGGCCTTCTCGGCGGGGCCCGCGGGCGCCGGCGTGGGCTGCGTCACGAGCAGGCCCGGGGGCAAGCTCAGCATCGGGCCCGTGGGCACGACGATGAGATGTGTGGCGTCCTTGAGCGGGACGGCCACCGGAGCAATCAGATCGACATAGAGCTTGTGGGCCGCGGCCACGTCGAAGGCGCGTAGCTGGCCATCGGCCAGATCGAGCCCCTTGCGAAGATCGCGCACGGCCTTGTCGAGGTTCGCGTATGTCACCGCCGCGCGGTGTGCATGTACTTTGCCGTCCCGGATCAGGAACACGTAGGTGGTATTGCGGGTGGCGAGAAGAGACATCAGCGCCTCGCCCGGCTTCAGCAGGGCGGCGACGTCCTTGGCCTTCAGGGGCCGCGTGGTCACCAGCCCCGCGTAGCGCGGGAAGTCGGCCTGGAGCTTGCCCTCCAGGCGAGCCACGTCGCCCTCCGCGGCCTGGAGCTCGTGCTTCAGCTGCTCCTCGCGCACGGGCTCTCGCTTGTCGGGCGGCTGCAGCGTCAGGAGGGCCAGCTCGCGGCGTGCCGTGTCCCGCTTGCGGAGCGCTTCCTGGTAGTCACGCGCCGCGGCTCGGAGCGCGGGATCAGCTGTGTCGAGCCGGGCCGCCATGTTCGTGATGGCCCGCGCCGTATCGCCCTCGCGCGGAATCTGCGAGGCGGCGAAGGCCTCGGCCAACAGCGCGTCTCGCTCACCCGGCGTGGCGACGGCCGCTTCGAGGAGCACATCCAGGTACTCCGCGAAGGTATTTGGCCGCGAGCGATCCTGGGCCACCCGATCGGTCGTGCGGATCGCGGCTTCCTTGCGGAAGGCGTCCAGGGCGCCGGCGCGGTTGCCTTCGGTCAGCGAGAGGCGGCCGAGCTCGCGATAGGCATCCGCTATCGTGACCGAGTCGCCGAAGAGCAGCCGCCGTCTGGCCAGGGCCAGCTCCATTTGTTTGCGGGCATCGGCATACTGCTTCTGCTCCTTGTGGACCAGGCCTAGCCACAGCTGCAATTCGCCGGTGTACCAGACACGGAATTCGAAATCCGGCCCCGGCCTGTCGAGGAGAGAGATAGCGCGCGTGATGTTGCGGTCCGCCTCGTCCAGCCGCTTGAGATAGAACTGCGCCCGGCCCAGCTGCATGAGGGCATGCGCGAGCCCGGCGGCGTAGCCCGAGGACGCTTCCACTTCCCGGCGCTGGTCGCGCAACCGGACGGCTTCCTCGGCCAGCGGCAGGGCGATCTCGTAGCGTCCGCGATATCGCTCCACGGAGCTTCGATAGGCCAGGTAGAACGGCCGATCCGACCACGCCGCGGACTTCGCCACCAGAGGCTCGGCGCGGTTGAAGAGCTGCTCGGCTTCCTCGAAGCGATTCTGGAAGCCCACGTTCTGCGCGATCCACGCGATCGTCCGTCCCGAAGCGGGCCGGGCGGGGCCATTCACCCGTTCCTCGATCTCCAATATCTGGCGGAAAGCGGCTTCCGAGCCTGCATAGTCCCCCGCGTAGTGACGAAGCGTGCCCACGCGGTACAGGAGGGCGTAGGCACCGACGTCCCGGATCCCCGTGAGCTTGCCGCTGGCATCCACCATGGTTTCCGCGCGCCGGATGGCCGCCGACAACGAGCCCGAGGCCTTGCCGGCATCCGCGGGCGCGCGCTTGCCCTCGAGCACTTCGACGGCGGCTTCGAGCAGAGGCAGGTTGGTCGGGAAGGTTTCGAGGCCATAGACACGCTGGCCGGCGACGACACCCACGACCGCGGCGCGGAAATCACCGTCCAGTCGACGGCACTCGCGTAGCGCTGCGGCCAGGCCGGAGCTGGCCGTGGTCGGTTCCACCGCCCCGCAGTCGCCCAGGCGCGTGGCAAAGCTCTTCTCCCACAGGCTGTCGGTGAGGAGCTTGTCCACCTTGAAGTCCTTCCTGATGCCGAACCGGCGGATTTCGCCGCTGGGCTGGGTCCAGCCCTCGCACAAGAGGCTGTAGCGCGTGTAGCCGCCGAAGTCCGTGGTGGTCTGCACGAGCCTGAGCCGGCAGGTCTCGCCCGTCCGGTTCTTGCCCACGGCCAGCTCGTCACCCACGGCGACCAGGGCATCAGCCGCCCGGGCGGGAGCAGGGGCCGCGACAACCAGCGCGGCGACAATGCCGCCCAGCACGGCTCCACGAACCGATGAGGTCATGATCATGGCCTCACAGCCTACATCAAGACGCCCCCCGGCCTCCACCCGAAGCAGTTGACACGATTGAGGCTCTGGCGCCTCGCGTCTTGCAGGAGCGCGGTATGTCGTCTATGCTCAGCATCCCCAGCCCGAAAGTCCTGCTACGGCACCCTGATGGGAAATCCGGCTGGGCGGACTTGAGCGCTCACGACTGAGTGGTAGGCGGGTCGCCCCCGCCCCGGAGGCTTTCCATGGGCAATGCCCCCAGTGCCAGCTATAGCTTGACCATGCGCGTCCAGATCGCCAACAAGCCGGGCATGCTGGGCAAGGTCACCTCGGCGATCGGCGAGGCGGGCGGGGATATCGGCGCCATCGACCTGGTCGAGGCCGGCACCCAGTTCATCACGCGTGACATCAGCTGCAATGCCAGCGACGAAGGGCATGGGCAGCGGATCACGGCTGCCGTGAAGGCCCTGAGCGGCGTCACCGTGAAGAACGTCTCGGACCGCACCTTCCTCATGCATCTCGGCGGCAAGATCGAGGTCAACGGTAAGGTCTCCGTCAAGACCCGCGACGATCTCTCCATGGCCTATACGCCGGGCGTGGCCCGCGTGTGCATGGCCATACATCACGATCCGGAAAAGGCCTACACCCTCACCATCAAGGGCAATACCGTGGCCGTCGTCACCGACGGCTCGGCCGTGCTGGGATTGGGCGATATCGGCCCCAGCGGCGCCCAGCCGGTCATGGAGGGCAAGGCCCTCATCTTCAAGAACTTCGCGGGCGTCGACGCCTTCCCGATCTGCCTCAATACCAAGAACGTGGACGAGATCGTGACCATCGTGAAGGCCATCGCGCCCGTCTTCGGGGGGATCAACCTCGAGGACATCTCGGCGCCGCGCTGCTTCGAGATCGAGGAGCGGCTCCAGAAAGACCTGGACATCCCGGTCTTCCACGACGACCAGCACGGCACGGCCGTGGTCGTGCTGGCCGCGCTCACGAATGCGCTCAAGGTCGTCAAAAAGAAGCTGGAGGACGTGACCATCGTGTTCACGGGCGCGGGCGCCTCCGGCATCGCCACCGCCAAGCTCCTCATGAAGGCCGGGGCCAAGCACATCGTCGGCTGCGACCGCGCGGGGACGATCTACAAGGGCCGCACCGAGAACATGAACTCGATGAAGGAGTGGTTCGCCGAGCACACCAATGCCAAGGGCCTCAAGGGCTCGGCGGGGGATGCCCTGGTCGGCGCCGACGTCTTCATCGGGCTCTCGGGGCCCGGCGTGGTGTCGCTCAAGGACATCCAGAAGATGAACCGCGATCCCATCGTCTTCGCCATGGCGAACCCGAACCCCGAGATCCAGCCCGAGGAGGCCGGAGCCCACGTGCGCGTCATGGCCACGGGGCGGTCGGACTACGCGAACCAGATCAACAACTCCTGCTGCTTCCCCGGCTTCTTCCGCGGCATGCTGGATGTGCGCGCAAGCCGGGTGAACGACGAGATGAAGCTGGCCGCCGCCTATGCCCTGGCCAATATCGTGGCCCCCGGCGAGCTCAGCGAGGAGTACATCACGCCCTCCATGTTCGACCCGCGCGTCGTCCAGGCCGTCTCCCAGGCCGTGGCCGACGCCGCCGTGAAGACCGGGGTCGCCCGCCGCAAGCCCCGCGTCTAGTTTCGAAGCACCCTCACCCCGCCCTCTCCCTCAAGGGAGAGGGTTGGTTTTTAAGCTGACCCGCTCCCCTCTGGGGGGGCGGGCTGGGGGGGCCCTTAGCCCGGCTTGAAGCCGGCTGTTTCTTCGACTACCATCCCGCCGAATGCCGTGATTCTCCCGAACCGTCCCGAGCGAGGTCAGAAGATGGCGACCCTGCTGGTCGAAGCCGAGCCCGCCCCCGCTGATATCCGATTTCTCCAGGACAAGCTCTACGAATACAACGTCGAGCAGACCGGCTCCCCGGACGGCAAGTGGCTGTGCATCTTCGTGCGCGACGAGAACGGGGATATCGCGGCGGGACTCCACGGCTGGACCTGGAGTGGCTGCGGCAAGATCGAGAACCTGTGGGTGCGCCACGAACTGAGAGGCAAGGGCTACGGCACGAGCCTGCTCCAGGCGGCGGAGAGGGAGGCCGCGTCCCGCGGCTGCGACCGACTCTACCTCGACACCTTTAGCTTTCAGGCGCCTCTCTTCTACCAGAAGCTGGGCTACGAGATCATCGGTACCCTCGAAGACTTCCCTTCCGCGCCGCACAAGCAATACCAGCTGAGGAAGCGGCTGGGGAGCCCGACATGCTAATCCGCCCGGCCGGGACCAGACGTAGTCAGGGGTGACGTCATGGCGACCTCCAGCCCTTCCCTTGGCATCGAGCAGACGGGTGAGCCCCACGGGGCAATCCCTCCCGCGCGCTCGACGCCGGCCTTCGACCTCGAGGCCTACGTGGCACGCTCCCGGGCCGTCGACCTGTCGGCCATTGCCTGGAACGAGGTCCCGCGCCATCCTCTGTCGGCGGAGACCGTGCGCACCCTGCGCTACATGCAGGACATCGAGAGCCACACCATCATCTACTTGCGCTCCCTCCTGGCCACCCGCGCCCTCGACGAGCCGGAGGTCGCGACGTTCCTCGCCTGCTGGGTCTACGAGGAGACCTTCCACGGCATCGCCCTGGCCCGGTTCCTGGAGGCGGCCGGCTACCCGCTAGAGCCCCGCGCCCGCCCCCATGGGCGGGAACCGCTCTCCCAGCGGATCGAGGCGGCGGCCACCGCCATGGTCTCCAAGGCCTGGCCGGACTTCTGCGCGGTGCACATGACCTGGGGCGCCATCAACGAGCTGACCACGCTGACCGGCTACCGGCGTCTGGTGGCGATAGCGCGGCACCCCGTGCTCACGGATCTCCTCGAGCGCATCATCATCGACGAGTCGCGCCACTTCTTCTTCTACTATCGCCAGGCGGAGATCCGGCTCCAGCGGCCCATCGTCGCGAGGACCGCCCGCCTACTGGTGGATCGCTTCTGGGCGCCCGTGGGCAGCGGCGTGCAGCCCCAGGAGGAGCTGGGCTTCATGGCTCGCTATCTCTTCAGCGGCCCGGACGGACGCATGGCGGCGCGCAAGGTCGACGACACCATCCGGCGTCTGCCGGGATTCGCCTCGGTCAAGCTCCTCGAGGCGTGGATGGATACGCACATCACGGATCGCCCCGGCGTCTCGGGAACACAGCCCGGCCCGCGGCTGGGAACACCGCATGGAGGACACCATGGCCACGGCTACCACTGAGCACTATCGCGCCTACAGCCCCAAGCCGTTCACCCGCGCGGAGCGCGACTCCGTCACCGTCGTCTTCGGAGGCCTCCACTGGAGGGTCGAGCGAGTCATCCAGGCCGTGCTCGAGAACGGCGGCAACAAGGCCGAGGTTCTTCCCGTGGCCACCAAGGAGGACCTCCTCACCGGCCGCGAGGTCGCGGACATCGGCCAGTGCTGCCCCACGAGCTTCACCACGGGCAACCTCGTCAACTTCATCAAGAAGAAGTCGGACGAGCTCGGCGCGGAGGAAGTGACCAAGAAATACGTCTACCTCACGGCCGGCTCCTGCGGGGCCTGCCGCTTCGGCCAGTATCACCAGAGCTACGAGCTGGGCCTCCGCAACTCCGGCCTGGGCGCCTTCCGCATGTTCCTGCTCGCCCAGGACCAGCTCGACCAGAAGGCGGCCATGGGCGACGGGCTCGACCTCAACCTGCCCATGACGCTGGGCTGCCTGTGGGGCATCTTCTGCACCGACCTCGTGCAGGACCTGGAATACCAGGTGCGCCCGTACGAGGTCGGGCCCGGTCAGACCGACGCCGTGGTCAAGGAGAGCGTGGAATATCTCTACGAGATGTTCCGCAACCGCCCGCGCCGCGACTCCTGGCGCTCCATCACCTGGCACCTCACGAGCTCGTACTTCACCAAGGCCCTGCGCGAGATCCATCGCAAGTTCTCGGCCATCGAGGTCGACCGGCTGCGCGTGAAGCCCACGGTCAAGATCACGGGCGAGTTCTACCTGCAGACCGTGGAAGGCGATCCCAACTACAACATCCATCGCTGGCTCGAGGCAGAGGGCGCGGAAGTGTACCCCGCCGCCATCGCGGTGTGGATGGACTATCTCCTGCGGCTCGGGCTCCAGCGCTTCGAGGACTACTCCGGCATCGAGCGCGGCGCGCGCCTCAAGCTCGGGGCCGGCCGCGTCGCCCAGGCCATCTACCGCTGGAACTACGCGCGGCTGCGTCGCGCCATGGGCGATCTGCCCCACGAGCTGCCGAACCAGTTCGAGCTGCGCCGCCTGGCCGCGCCCTACTTCAATAGCCGGCTGGACGGCGGCGAGGGCGACATGCTGGTGGGCAAGGCCCTCTGGTCCTATCAGAGGAAGAAGGCCCACATGATCTGCGAGCTCTCGCCGTACTCGTGCATGCCCAACACCATGAGCATCGGCGCCATGGCCGGCGTGCTCGGCAAGTATCCCGAGATCCTCTACGCCCCGCTCGAGATCAAGGGCGACGCCGAGGTCCACGCGCTCTCCCGCTGCCAGATGATTCTGACCGAGGCCAAGAAGCGCGCGCAGAAGGAGTTCGACGAGGCGCTCGCCGCGGCCGGGCTGTCGCTGGAGGGCGTACGCGCCTATGTCGACAAGCATCCCGAGATGAAGCGCGCCACCTACCGTGTGCCCCACGGTGATGCCGTGGGCACCGCGGCCAACCTGGTCCATCACGTAGCGCAACGGCTAGGCAGGCGGGGATGATCGAAGACGCGAACGGAAGTATCAGCCGCTCCGAGCGCGGGCTTAGCCCGCGCAACCCTTCGGGGGAGGTTCGGAAGGGGGGCGAAGCCCCCCTCCGAGGAAAGATCATCGGAATGGATGTCGGCTCCACCACGGTGAAGGCGGTCGTGGTGGAAGACGGGAAAGCGACGTGGCAGGACTACCAGCGCCACAACACGCGCCAGGCCGAGAAGGTCCACGAGTTCCTCGAGCGCGTGGAGACCGAGGCGGGGGTGGTGGCGGGACGCGATCGTATCTTCTTCACGGGCTCGGGCGCGGGATTCATCTCCCCCCTTTGCGGCGGCAAGCTCATCCAGGAGGTCGTGGCCGTGGCCGCCTCCGTGGACCGGCTGCATCCCGACGTCCGCTTCGTCTCGGAGATCGGCGGCGAGGACATGAAGACGATCTTCTTCACCGCCACGGGCTCGGGCAAGTCCAAGCAGGTCTTCATGCAGTCGGCCTGCAGCGGGGGCACGGGCACCTTCGTGGAGAAGACGGCGCGCAAGCTCCAGATCCCCACCGAGCGGCTGGCCCAGATGCCCTACGAAGGGCTCTCGCTCCACAAGGTCAGCTCCAAGTGCGGCATCTTCGCGGAGACGGACGCGAACACCCTCGTCAAGACCGGCGTGCCCGTCGAGGAGATCATCGCGAGCCTCTTCGAGGCGGTCGTCTACCAGAACCTGGCCACCCTGACCAAGGGCAACACGCCCATGCCCGAGGTGCTCCTCCTCGGCGGCCCCAATCTCTTCTTCACGGGGCTGCAGGAGGCGTGGCGGCATCATCTGATGAAACTCTGGCGTGAACGTAAAATCGCGCTGCCCGAGGGTCGCGACGCCGCCTCGCTCATCATCGTTCCCGCCGAGGCGCTCTACTATGCCTGCCTCGGCTGCGTGGATATCGGGAAGGACGAGGCCGAGGGCGTCGCCGTCTATCAGGGCCGCGAGAAGCTCCGCTGGTGGATCGACGAGGGCCAGCACGAGCAGAAGGCCAAGGCGGGCGGCCGCGCCCTGATCAGCGGCGGCGATGATCTCGCCTCTTTCAGCGTCCAGTGGGACACGTGGCGCGCGGCCGCCACTCCCGCCGTCGAGGGCAAGGTCACCGGGCCCGTTCTCGTCGGCTGCGACTTCGGCAGCACCACGGCCAAGGCGGTGGTTCTGTCGACCGAGCAGGAGCTGCTCTTCAGCTGCTACGCGCTCTCGAAGGGCAATCCCATCGAGGATGCGCAAGCTCTCTTCCGCCAGGTGCGCGAGGCCGGCTTCGAGGACATCGGCGGGCTGGCCCTCACCGGCTACGGCAAGGACCTCCTCAAGGACGTGCTGGGCGCCGACATGGGCGTGGTCGAGACCGTCGCGCACGCCACGGCCGCCCTCCACTTCTTCCCCGATGCCGACGTGATCTGCGACGTGGGCGGCACCGACGTGAAGATCATGATCCTGCGCCAGGGCACCGTAGCGGACTTCCGCTTGAACTCGCAATGCTCCTCGGGGAACGGTGCCTTCCTCCAGGGGGTGGCCGACCGCTACAGCGTTCCCCTCGAGCAGTATGCCGAGCGCGCCTTCGAGGCCAAGGCCATGCCGACGCTCGCCATGGGCTGCGGCGTGTTCTTGCAGTCCGACATCGTCAACCAGCAGCGCAAGGGCTGGTCGGCCGAGGAGATCATGGCCGCCCTCGCCGCCGTGCTCCCCATCAATGTCTGGATCTACGCCGGCCAGCTCCAGAATCTTCGCGCGGTGGGGCGCAAGTTCATCCTCCAGGGCGGCACGCATCGGAACAAGGCGGTGGTCAAGGCCCAGGTGGATTTCATCCGCAGCAAGGTGCCCGATGCTGACGTCGTCCTGCATCCGTATTCCGGCGAGGCCGGCGCCATCGGGGCCGCCCTCTGCGCTCTCGAGTGGCGGCGATCCGGGGCCCCGAGCAAGTTCCGCGGCTTCGACACCATCGAGGCCCTGACCTATACGAGCACGACCAAGGCCGAGACCGTCTGCAAGTGGTGCCCGATCAACTGCACGCGCACCTTCATCGACGTCAAGCTCCCCGGCGCGCAGGGGCGGGCCTGGAGCAAGGTCCCGCTGGCTCCCGGATGGGAGCGCGTCATCAGCGGCAACTCCTGCCCCAAGGGGCTGGTGGAGGACGCCAACGAGATGCGCGTGGTGAAGGCGAAGCTCGAGGAGGTCAAGCGTGAGTATCCTAACGTTGCCGACATGGTTCGGAAGGACGCGTTCCGCCGGAGCCGGGCCGAATCCGGAGTCGTCGCCGGCGCGGAGTAAGCTGCGGGTCGGCATCCCCCGCGTCCTCAACATGTGGTCCACGCACCAGTTCTGGTGCGGGCTGTTCGGCGCGCTGGGGATCGACCGGCGCAACCTCGTCTTCTCGGCGGACACCTCCGAGGAACAGGGGCGGCAGTTCGGCAAGGGCCGCGGCACCGTGGACTGCTGCTATCCCGTCAAGTGCATCGCCGGGCACTACGGCGAGCTGGTCTTCGGCCAGCGCGAAAAGCTCGACATCGTGTTCTCGCCCATGATCTACACGGTGCCCTCCATGCTGTCCGGTCACGTGGCCCGCACCCTCACCTGCCCGCGCGTCATGGCGGCGCCGGAGAACATCAAGGGCGGCTTCATCAAGGAGCGCGACGTCTTCGTCGAGCAGGGCATTCGCTACGTCACGCCCTTCGTCTCGCTCGACGAGCCCAAGCTGGTGGCCAAGCAGCTCTTCGAGGGCGGATTGCGCGAGGCCATCCCGGGATTGACACCGTCAGAGATGGCCCGCGCCGTCGAGGCAGGCTTCCTCGCCCTGCGGGCCTTCAACAACAGCCTGCGCAAGAAATCCCGCGAGGTGCTCGAGTGGTGCGCGCGGGAGAACCGAGCCTGCCTGCTCGTGCTCGCGCGCCCGTACCACATGGACCCGGGCATCGGCCACGAGATCGAGGGAGATCTCCAGGCCTATGGCTATCCCGTGCTCTGGGCGCAGTACTTCCCCACCGACCCCGACCTGCTCGAGTGGGCCTTCGGGGAGGACCTTCGCGCGGGGATCATCAAGTCCCCGTTCGACATCCACGACGTGTGGCCGTCCTCGTACAGCGCGAACACGAACGAGATCCTCTGGGGCGCCAAGGTGGCCGCGCGCATTCCGTGGGTGGCCTGCGTGGTCAGGCTCTCCAGCTACGAGTGCGGCATGGATCAGCCGACCTACACGCCGGTGCAGCAGATCGTGGAGCGCTCGGGCACGCTCTTCTTTTCCTTCCAGGATCTGGACTCGACGAAGCCTGCCGGCTCCGTGAAGATCCGCGTAGAGACGATCACGCACTATCTCGAGAAATACGCCGCGGCCATCATCGAGAAGAAGAAGGCCGCCATGCCGCCGGGGTGCCCATTGCCCTCGCAGGCGGCTGAAAAGGGCCCATCTGCTTCGTTGGCGCCCTCGACCGCAGGTTCAACGTAGAGAGACTACGCCTCACCTGCGGCCTTCGGGCGCCGCCTCGCATCTGGACCCTTTTGAGCCGCCTGCTAAGCGGCCCCAACGAACGGAGTTACACTGCGGGATACTGCAGCGACACTTGGAGGACACATGCGCGTACTGGTGACGGGAGCGGCGAGCGGAATCGGACGGGCGACCTGCCTTCGCCTGGCCCGCGATGGCAAAGCGAGCGGGCAGGCTGCCAAGGTGGCGGCGGTGGATCTCGGCCCTTCGCCCGGGCTCGATAGCCTGTGCGGCGAGCTCAAGGCGCTGGGCGCGGAAGCTCTCCCGCTGCACGCGGACATGGGTGAGGCCAAGGAGCCCGCGCGCGTGGTCGCCGAGGCGGTGAAAGCCTTCGGCGGCCTCGATGGGCTCGTGAGCAATGCCGGCATCAACCGGCCGGGCCCGCTGCTCAGCTACACCCTGGAGGACTGGGACCGGATGTTCGCGGTCAATACACGGGCGACCTGGCTCCTCGCCCAGGCGGCCCATCCGGCCCTCAAGGCCTCACATGGCGCCATCGTCGCCACGGCGTCCATGTCTGGCAGCAACCCGCACGCGAACCTGGGCCCCTATGGGCCGAGCAAGGCGGCCGTCATCATGCTGGCGCAGGTGCTCGCCCAGGAGTTCGGCCCGGACGGGATCCGCGTCAACACGATCTCACCCGGAATGGTGCGCACGGGCATGACGGAGAAGGCCTATGCCGACCCGGGCATCGCCGCCGAGCGCAACGGCCTCGTCCCCCTCGGGCGGGTGGCCACGCCCGAGGACATGGCCGACGTCATCGCCTTCCTGCTGAGCCCCGACGCGCGCTACATCAACGGCCACGACCTGGTCGTGGACGGCGGCGTGGCCGGCAATTTCCTCGGCCGCCTGCCCGGGATCTCGCGGATCACGCGGAGCTGAGGGCACGCTGGGCCGCCGTCCGCCGTTGAGCGGAGCGCGCTCGCCCGCGCCTGACGCTAGGCCTTCGACTCGGTCTTGACCTCGCTGAACACTCGGGAGGCCGTGAGCATGCATTCGCGGATGATCGGCACGCCCACGTAGCCGGACATGTGGAGGAGGGTCTCCGTCAGCTCCTCCTCCGTCCAGCCCTGGCGGAGGGCCATCCGCAAATGGATGGCGAGCTCGGGTTCGCGCCCCGTGGCGGCGTCCGACACGACACAGATGAGAGTGCGCGTCTTGAGGTCGAGGCCCGGACGCGTCCACAGCGCGCCGAAGACCGTCTCGGTGGCCACGTCGATGAACTTGCGCATCACGGGGTCCTTGTAGGTCGTGTTGTTGATCCGGTCGGCGTACGCGTCGCCCAGCAGCTTCCGTCGCATCTCACTGCCCTTCCGATAGCCTTCCGTCTCCGGCATGTCGATCTCCTTTCGCAGAATGTCAACCCTCCACTACGACTGACAGATTTGAGCCATCGCCGACCTTCCCAGGCTGCGCAACTCGTTGATCTCACGCGCTCCATTGCTGGCTCACTTCTTGCCTCTCTCCTACCCAGATGAACCACGGGAAGGATAAGCCATGGATCGTCTGAGATCCCTCAAGGGCCGCATCGGCGAGGCGTTCGTGGAGAGCATCTTCCGCCGCGCCGGCTACAAGGTGTCCAGGATCGGCCGAGAGAGCCAGGTCCAGCAGATGCTCCGGACGGGAATCAGCGAGTTCCTTCCCGACTTCCTCGTCTGGAAGTCCGTCGAGCAAACGGGCGGCGCCACGTCGCTCAATCGCACCCTCACCGTGGAAGTCAAGTACCGATACAACATCCCGGAATTTCTCCAGCGCTTCGGCGGAGATTTCCTTCTCGACGTCGCCGAGCAATGGCCGGAGCTCTACGTCATTCTCGTCACGGACAATCCCGAGCCTCACCGCTCCTGCTTCCAGGCCATCGACCTCCGCGGATACCGTCCCCAGGCGCTTGTGACCACGTCCGACCTTCACGCTCTCCCCACGCTCGACATCTATCGGAGCACCGTGGAGGAATACGAGGGGCTGGTCAAGGAAGTCTTCTCCCTGCTCGGGGCCCACGCGCGCGGCCCCGAGCTTCCGCAGAAGCCGCCCGGCAAGATCCTCCCCGCGTCCGGCGCCATTCGCCTCACCGGGCTCCAAGAGTCCTGGCCGTAGCTCGCGGAGGTTTGGAGAGGCGCGCGCTGATGATGGCCAGCGCCACGCCAAGGACCGCGCAGGGCGCCCATACCCAGACGAGCTCCGACTCCAGCACGGACACGCCTCTCGAGGAAAGAAACCGCGAGATCCCGATGGGCGACACTTCGATCACCGGGTAGGGGGCGAAATATCGCTCGCCTGAGAACGGCCACAGGAACGCGATGCCCAGCCCCCCGTTGGTGAAGGCATCGAGCATCCCGTGCGAGGCCGTGGCGACCAGGATGAAGAGGAACGCGCGAGAAAATCCGGCGCGCAGCGCTCGATGACAACACCCGCCGACCAGAGCCACGGCCAGGGCGAACGCCAGCGAGTGGGTGAATCCCCGATGGCCGAAGGCCGATCCGTAGTGAACGCCCAGCGGGAAGGCCAGGACATCCAGGTCGGGCAACATCGAGGTCGCCACGCCGGCCGCCAGCAGCCTCCGCGAAATGATTTGCCGTCCTAAGCCGAGACCGACCGCCAGGGGCAATGCCGGATGGGTGAGCACGGTGGGCATGAGCGTTCACCTGGGAGTCTAGTCTCCGGCGGAGACGGTCGCAAGAAGACGGATCCTCTCGGGCCCGCGCCCGTTCCTCGCGTCGCCACGTCCCCGAGAGTGTCGGAAGGCTTCGGGCGGCGTGTATAGTCTCCCCGTGACCCGTCACCGCTCGCGCGAGGCATGATCAGGCTGGGCGAGCGCACGTACCTCGAAGCGGCGCGGCTGGCCCGCGATCCCCGATCGGTAATTCTCTTGCCCCTGGGCGCCGTCGAGGAGCACGGCCCGCACCTACCCCTGCTCGTGGACTGGCTCGGGGCGGAGGAGCTGGCGCGGCGCCTTGCGCCTCATCTCCGCCGCGGCGGCTGGCAGCCCGTGCTCGCCCCCGCGCTCCCGTACGGCGTGAGCACACTGGCCGAGGAGTGGAGCGGAACCGTGTCGCTGTCGCGGCCGCTCGTGACCCGGCTGATCGTGGAGGTGGTCCGCGCCCTCGCCCGTCACGGCTTTCGCCGATTCGTACTCGTCAACTACCAGGCGGACCCCGATCACCTCCGTGCGATGGCGGCGGCCCGGCGCGCCCTCGAGCGAGGACGGAGGCTCCGCGTGGTCTATGCCGGCTTCGCTCCCGACCGGGCGGCCAATGCCGCGATGTCGAACCCGCGCGTGCTTCGACTCCTCAGGAGCCCGAGACCGGAATCGGAATGGCACTCGGGGGAGCTCGAGACGGCGCTGATGCTCTCGGTCAGGCCCGCGCTGGTGCGGCGCGCGCTGGCGCGGAAGCTGCCACCTGCGTGGGTGGACTTTCGTGCCCGGCTGAAGCGAGGCGCTCGTCGATTTCGAGAGATCGATCGGAAGACGCGAGGCTACTTCGGCTGGCCGGCCGTGGCGCGGGCGGAGACGGCCACGCAGATCATGAAGCTGCGCGGCAAGCTGATCGCCGCCGAGGTGATCCGCGCGCTCGGCCCGCGGGGCCGTCGCTCGCCTAAGCGCCCGACGCGCTGATCCGTCACCCGGCCTTCTGGCGCTCGGCGAGGAGGGCCATGAGGGCGCGAGCGGCGCCGCTCAGGTGTCCGCGGCGGCGATGCACGAGGACGACGGGCACCTCGAGACGCATGGCCGCGATGGGGAGCGCCCGCAGCGTGCCCGCCCGCAGCTCTTCCTCCACGCTGCTCGAAGGCAAGAGGCCCAGGCCGAAGCCCGCCTCCACCAGCCGCTTCTGGGCAGTGAGGCTGTCGATGACCACGACCTCGGCGCTGCTCAGGCCGAGGGCGGCCAGACGCTCCGCGAGCGTCTCGGCATAGGACTCGCCCGAGGAGCCCTGCCGCACGGGAAAGCCGACCCAGGCCTCGCCTGCGAGCATCTTCGCGGTCACCCTTTGCGCTCGGGCAAGCCGATGGGTCGGCGCGCAGACCGTCACCAGCGCTTCACCGTAGAGCGGCACGGAGACGAGGTCCGGGTCGGGATCGGCGAAGTAGCGCAGCCCGAGGGCCGCGTCACCGCGCCGGACGAGAGCGCTGACCTCCCGGCTGAGGGCAGTGCGGATCGCGAGCTTGACCTCGGGATAGGCGCGGCGAAACCGCTTGAGCCGCGTGGTCAGCGCCGTGCTCGCCAGTGTCCCCACGAGGGCCACCGTGACCGCGCCTCGATCCGTTCGATCGAGCCCGCGGACGGCCTCCGCGCCATCGCGCATCGAGGCCAGGAGCGCCTCGGCGTGGGGGAGGAAGGCCTGGCCGGCCTCGGTCAGGCGCGCCCCGCCACGCGTCCGGTCGAAGAGCGGGCGGCCCAGCTCCCGCTCGAGGAGGTCGAGCCGCCGGCTGACCGCGGGCTGGGAGAGGTGAAGGGAGGCAGCCGCGCGGGTGAAGCCCCCGCGCCGGACTATGGCCACGAAGGCCTCGACCTGGTCGATCTCCATGGCCATCAGGATAGCTGATGGGAGGGACAAGATATATGCATTGGACACATTCCGCCGTCGCCCCCTAGTCTGGGCGACGAGGAGGTGCCCCCATGGTCAGCGACGAATTCCTCGCCAGCGAGATCCTCGGTCACGGAGCCTATCTCTGTCTGCGCCGGTCGGGCGACGGTGATGTGCGGAAGGCGCAGGCCGCGCCCATCGACGCCCTGGCCGAGCGTCTGGGGCTGCGCAACGAGTTCGAGCCAGGCGAGACAACGGCCGTCGAATCCTTCGCTTTCCTGCGCCGGCATGGAGCGACCCCTGCCGACATCGCCGACGACGCGATTCTCCATGCGGACGGGGTCGTCCACGTCGCCTCCAAGCGGCCGGAGGCAATCGCCGAGCTCTGCGCCGAGACGACTCGGCTCCTTTCACCGGCGGTACGCGTGCATGTCCTCCAGGGGGTTAGGCGCCCGCGAAGCTATACAGGCGCCGCCATGAACAAATGGGCATATGAGCGCCAGGTCGTGCAACAGCCGGGCACGGCGATGCCCAACGCGTTTCTCGTCCCCATGAGCAAGACGGCCGAGTGGTGGCGCAAGGACTGGATGGAGCGCCATACGTACTTCCTGCCTACTTATGACGAGGAGGGGCGGATGCGCACCGAAGGGCACGCGCTGGCCACGGAGGCCGGCATCGCGTGCCTGCTCCGGCGCACGTATCGGAACGACACGCACCCTGCCCCGGACGGCGCCTACGACTTTCTCACTTACTTCGAGTGCGCCGATCGCGACGTGCCGACCTTCCACCAGGTCTGTGCCGCCCTCCGCGACGTCAAGCGCAACCCCGAGTGGCGATTCGTCCGCGAGGGACCGACCTGGCACGGCCGTCGCGTGGCGTCCTGGAAGGAGCTCTTCTCATGAAGATGTAGGCGCCTCGCCCGTCGTCCGCCCTTCGTGGTAGAGTTTGCCGATCCCTGACGTTCGGCGGAGGCCCGACCCATGGCAACGACGGCATGATTCGCCCACGCGATTTCACCCTGGCCGTCACGCTCGCGTGCGCGCTGCTCGCGGGCGGGCCCGCCACCGACGCTGCGGCCCAGACCAAGCCCGAAGGCGAGATGCGCTGGGCCCTCTACGTGACGCTGTCACCGGTCTGGTTCGATCCGGCCGAGGTGTCGGGCCAGCTCACGCCGTTCTGGGTGCTCTACGCCCTTCACGATGCCCTCGTGAAGCCCATGCCCGGGAACCTGATGAGCCCCAGCCTGGCCGAGTCGTGGACGGTCAGCCCTGATCAGCGGGTCTACGAGTTCAAGCTGCGCGAGGGTCTCAAGTTCCACAACGGCGATCCCTTCACCGCCGAGGACGTGAAGTTCAGCTTCCATCGCGCCAAGGGCTCCAAGGTCCTCCGCGACAAGGTCCGCGAGGTGGTGATCGTCAGTCCCTCTCGCGTGCGCTTCGTGCTGCACGAGCCGTGGCCGGACTTCATGACCTTCTACGGCACCATGGTGTCGGGGGCGGGCTGGGTCGTGCCCAAGAAATACGTCGAGCGCGTGGGCGACGACGGCTTCAAGAAGGCGCCCGTGGGGCTCGGACCCTACAAGTTCGTGAGCCACACCCCCGGCGTCGAGCTCGTGATGGAGGCCAACGAAGACTACTGGCGGAAAGTCCCCTCGGTGAAGCGGCTCGTTTACAAGAGCGTGCTGGAAAGCACCACGCGGATGGCCATGCTGAAGCGGGGCGAGGTCGACATCGCCTATCTCCTCGACGTCCCCCAGGCGCAAGAGGTCAAGCGCGATCCCAACCTCAAGCTGGCCTTCTCCGGCGGCATCGGCATCTTCTACCTGGACTTCCTCGACCAGTGGGACCCGAAGTCCCCGTGGCATGACCGGCGCGTGCGGCTCGCGGCTAACTACGCCATCGATCGTCAGGCCCTGAGCGACGCGGAGACGCTGGGGGCGTCCAAGCCCGCGGGCAACCACGTCCCGCGGACCTTCGAGTTCGCCTTGCCCCTCGAGCCCTACCCGTACAACCCGGCGAGGGCCAAGCAACTCCTCGCCGAGGCCGGCTACCCCAATGGCTTCGACGCGGGCGAGCTGCATCAGCTTCCCCCGTATTTCTCGCTGGGCGAGGCGATCGTCCAGTACATGCAGGCGGTGGGGATCCGGCTGAAGATGCGGCCCATGGAGCGCGGAGCCTACATCGCACTGATCTCGTCGAAGAAGGCAAAGGGCCTGTGTGTCTGCTCGACCGCCCTCTATGGAAATGCCGCCTCGCGCATCTCCGAGATCATCCCGAGCGACGGGGCGTACGCCTACGGCGGTTACCCGGACATCGACGCGCTCTACAAGCAGCAAGCCCTGGAGACGGATCGCAAGAAGCGGGAGGTGATGCTGCACCAGATCCAGCGGCTCGTCTACGAGCGCGTGCGCTATGGCCCGATCTACGAGTACATCTGGCCCAGTGGAATCGGCCCGCGAGTGGCCGAGCCCGCCCTGATGCTGATCAATCCCTATCCGTGGTCGGCGCCCCTCGAGGACGTGCGACTCAAGAAACAGTGAGCGAGAGCACCGTCGGGCGCCGCCCCTCACCCTGCCCTCTCCCCAGAGGGGAGAGGGCCGCAATTCGAGCTGAGCGGCCCTGCCGCGTGGCGAGGGCTGAGTAGATCAGGGGGCAAATCACACAAGGAGTGCTTCGAGATGGCTGACGAGCTTTCGGCGGTTCTCGAGACGAAGGAGGCGGAGCGGCTGGCCACGGGCTTCGTGTTCACGGAAGGACCGCTCTGGCATCCCGACGGCTTCTACTACTTCGTCGACGTTCGCTCCAGCGTGCTCTACCGGCTGACCCCCGGTCGCCCGCACGAAGTCCTCCGCGACAAGACCGGCGGGGGCAATGGCACGACTTTCGACCTCCAGGGCCGGCTCATCCTCTGTGAGGGGGAGAACCGGCGCGTCACCCGCACGGCAGCCGACGGACGCATCGAGGTCCTCATGGATCGGTTCGAGGGCAAGCGCCTCAACCGTCCCAACGACGTGGTCTGCAAGTCGGACGGGAGCATCTACTTCACCGATCCCGGCTTGCGGGTGCCTCTCGGCGAGCGTGAGCTGACGTATGCCGGGGTCTATCGTGTCGCCCCAGACGGGACGCAGAGCCTCGTGGCGGACTTCGAGTATCCGAACGGCCTCGCCTTCTCGCCCGACGAGCGCAAGCTCTACGTGGCGAACACGCGCTGGGCGCAGTACATCCACGTGCTCGAGCTCGACGCTGCCGGCAAGATGATGCGCCGGCGCATCTTCGCCGACATGTCCTCGGACGAGACCGATGGCGTGCCCGACGGGATGAAGGTGGACGTCGAAGGCCGGGTCTACTGCACGGGCCCGGGAGGCACCTGGGTCTTCGC
>DASYTI010000067.1 GCA_036002485.1 Candidatus Methylomirabilota bacterium
CTGCTGAACGGGGCCACGGCCGCCAATGTCTCCATCGCCGACGGGGCCGTCAGGAACCCGAGCCTCGGCGCCATCCAGTACGCTTCGTCGGCCACGGCGCTCGTATCCGTGAGCGGCGCCAGCAGCAAGGTCACGGTCGGCGGCAAGTAGTCCCCCGCCCCCGCCGGCCGATCAGCCGGCTCAGTACTGATACGAGACCGAGACAGACAGCACGCTGCGGTTGTACTGGAAGACCTTCAAGTTCGACTGCTGCGCGATGATCTGATATTCCACGGCCAGGGTCAGCGGCGATCGCGTCACGCCCCCTTCCTGCCTCTGGAGCCACGGCAACGGATGCTCGACCTTGAAGATGTGGTTCTGCTCGGTGTCGTATCGCTGCCGAGAGCCCGGATTCTGGACGGGCAGAAGCACGTTGGCGTGGAGGTAGTTTCGGAACTGCACGTCCAGGTTGTAGCTCACCCGCGTCAACGCCACGGGCACCGTGTACTGCACGCCGGCCAGGATACGATTTCCTCGATACTGGAAGTCGCGGCCGCTCGTGTCATCCGTGTCCCACTGGTAGCCGAGCCGGAGCCAGTGCCGGTCGCCCTGCCAGTAGAAGGTGTGCGCGAACCCGATCATGTAGTTGATGCCGCTCCGCTCCTCTTCGGGAGGCGCGGGGAAGTCGACAAACTTGGCGAACATCTTGCCCTGGATGCGTCCGATGGGCGTGGTCACGTTGGCGGGTATCCAGGGATTGCCTTCCGGCGACGCGTTCCACTGAATCGTGCCGAACACGGTACCCGTCTGACGCTGGAGGAATTGCTTGCCGCCCAGCGTCTGGTAGTCATAGGCATACTGCGATCCGAGAAGGAAACGGCGGCCCGCCAGCACGCCGGTCTCGATGGCCCCTCGGTAGGTCAGGCCGAGCACCCCGACATGATCCTGAACGCTGAAGTTGGGAAAGTTGTTGACGTAGTTCTCGAAGAACTGGTAGCCGACCGTGGACTCCCATGGCCCCGCGCGCAGCCAGTCATAGGAGAGGGTGAGCGAGGCAAGCTCGCCCGGCGACGTGGTCGACGTGTGCTGGAGCTCCTTGACCACCAGGTCATCGCTCGGGGCGGGAATGACCTTCACGTTGGTGTCGTACGTGAAGCCGAGCCGCAGCTCGGCGTGGAAGCGACTGCCCCCGCCCACGCCCGCGGCAAAGCTATCGCGGAGACGCTCGGCCGGTCCCGTCAGCGCCGATCCGGTGAGACCCCGCGTGGCCGCATCGAGCTCGGCGGCGGCGCGCTCCGGCAATCCCATCACGGCCAGGGCCAGGCCGGTGTAGAAGCGGGTCAGCTGCTGTATGGCCGGGTTCTCCGAGGTCTCGGCGCGCAGCGCCTCCACCGCGGGCGCGTATTGCTTGTTGCGGTACCGCATGAAGCCCACGTAGTAGCCGAGGCCCTCGGTCTTCGGCCGCTCGCGGAAGCATTGCTCCAGGATGGGTTGGGCCAGCTCGTAGCGCTCCTGGGAGAAATACACCACGCCCAGGAGGAACCGCACAGAGAAGTCGTTGGGGGCGAGCGAGCGGGCACGCTCCAGGGACTCGGCGGCCTGGGGCATCCGCTGCTGGGCGATATAGACGAGGCCCATGTAATACCAGGCCTCGACATTCTTCGGCTCCTGCTCGACGGCCTCGCGGAGATGGCCCAGGGCCTCGTCGTATCGCTTGTCTTCATAGGCCAGGATGGCCTGGGCCACGAAGACATCGGTCTCCGACTGCTGGGCCCAGGCTGGCGCAACAGCGCCACCCAGCAAGGCCAAGACCAGGAAACAGGCCAGGGAACAGCGGGCGAGAGGATATCGCATGGGGCCTGGTTTTTTTACCAGAAACGGAGCCCTCCTGCCCCAGAAAACTAGATGCGGTCAACTGTTAGAACGTGCCCCCGCCCCCGCCGCCCATGCCTCCTCCCGAAGATCCTCCGGACAAGCCCCTGCCTCCGCTCCATGAGTCGCCCGCACCCCGGCGGGACGTCAGCAGGGCCTGCTCGGTGCCCGAGGAGAATCGGCTGAGGCTCCGGTCGAAGCTGTCGAGGTCGAAGCCACCGCCGGAGACGTACCACGTGGGCTGGCTGACGGGCAGTCCGTCGAATGCGTGGATCCAGCGCTCGCTGACCCCCAGAGCAATGGCCCAGGCCAGCCACTTGTGCATGGTATCGGGGGGCAGGCGTCGAAGCTCGTCCTTGCTCGTCCGCTCGAGAAACTCCCGGAAGCCCTTGACCCGGTCCAGCGCCTGCACGCCGCGCCAGGTCTTCCTCGGCATGATCCGCGACAGCGCGACGACGATGAGACCGGAGAGACCGGCACCGAGGGCAAGCGGGAGGGGCGCCGCCCCGAGCCGTTCCGTGCCGCTCGTGAGGGCCCAGCCCGCCACGGCCACAAGCGCGATGCCCGAGACAAGCCAGAGGGCCCGCACCCGCTCCGGAGAGGACGGGAAAAAGCCGTCGCGGACCATGCTCCGGTAGATCTCGTCACGCATGGGCGGGAAGACATTGTCGTAGTCGCGCCTGAGCTCGGAGAGCCGCCGGGCGTTGACCCCCCAGTCGCTCCCGAAGAGTCGGCTGAGCACATAGAGCTCGAGGGGCTTGAGGCCGGGATCGCCCGAGAGGGGCTTGAGCCGATGAAAGACGAAATCCTTCTCGCCGAAGTCGGGCTCGATCTCCTCGATGCGGATATAGCCGCGCACGGCCAGATCGACGAGGGTGGCGACCACGTCGCGCGGCTCCGCCTTCTCCGTGACGAGAGCTCCCCCCGCCGCGGGACCGAGTCCGTCGGGCGGGGCGTACTCCGGCTTGATGGTGCGGGCGCCGCCGGGATCCCGTCCATAGAGCTGCCACATGATCAGCGCGCCCGTGATGGTCAGGAGGGGCAGCGCGAAGGGCCAGTTGTCGCCCAGCCACCACAGAGCCCGGCGCGCCGCCGACGGTCCCCGAATGGCGCCGGGCGGCCAGCCCACGGCCACCGTCAGGCCCTCGCGCGCGCGAAGCGGTCGGGTCGTCCGGAAGGTCAGGTACGTGTCGGCTCGATCCTCGGTGTAGTCCGCACCCGCCGTCCCCGACGGGCCGGTATAGGCGATGGCCCGGATCTGCTCGAGCGGGATGGAGGCAGGCGAGGAGACCACGGCCTCGGCCTGGCGAATCGGCACGTCCCACTCCGAGCCGGTGACGTTCCAGTACAGCTCCTCGTGGCCGTCCACGTTCATGAGCGCGCGGCGCACGCGATAAGTCAGCATGACCGTTCTCGCCGTATCCACCGCCCCAGGAACCAAGACCTTGACGTGGATGGCGCGCCCGAGCCGGGAGACCTCGGCCCGCAGCGGCATGACGCGCTCGTCGAAGGCGTGGACCTCGTCGATGCGGAGCGCGAACTCGAAGCCGCGACGCTCGTAACGGACGGGAATGGTGCGGAAGATCCCCTGGTGGCTGCCCTTGAAGTCGAAGGTGATGGCCTCGCGCACGTTGAGGATGCCGTCGGCCGTGACCTCGAGGGTGACGGCGAAGCGGTCGATGGCAAAGCTCTTGCCCTGGGCCGCCGCGGGGGCGGCGAGCGCCGCCAGCAGGGCAAAGGCGAGGACGGCTCGGGTGATCGCTAAGCCCCGAAGGAGACCTTGGGGACCTGCCGCTCCTCGGGCCGGTCGAGCTCGAAGTACGCGTGCTCCCGGAACTGGAAGAGGCTGGCCACGAGGTTGGACGGAAATATCTCGATCGTCGTGTTGAGGTCCCGCACCACGGCGTTGAAGTAGCGCCGCGCGCTCTGGACGGCATCTTCGATCTCTCCCAGCGAGGCCTGGAGCGTCTGGAAGTTGGCGCTCGCCTTGAGGTCGGGATAGGACTCGGCGAGAGCGAAGAGGCCGCGGAGGGCCTGGGTCAACTGGCCTTCGGCCTGGGCGCGCGACTCCGGCGTCTGCGCGGCCACCGCGGCGCCGCGCGCCCGGATCACCGCGTCCAGGGTGCCGCGCTCGTGGGCCGCGTAGCCCTTGACCGACTCCACGAGGTTGGGGACGAGGTCGGTGCGACGCTTGAGCTGCACGTCCACGTCCGACCACGCCGACTGCGTGCGCTGGGCGAGCGAGACCAGCCGGTTGTAGCTCACGATCACGAAGATGACGATCGCGGCCACCACGGCAAGAAAGATCAGAAAGGCGAGACTCATGGGCGCGCGCCTCCTCGTTTCCATGATACGAGCCCGGCGGACGTCGAGACAAGAAAGAAGCGCCCCTCGCGTCGGAAGGGGGGCAAAGCCCCCTCCAAGCTTCCCGTCCGGGTTATGGTAGCGGCATGACCACCGACTGGAATGCATTCGAGACGAGATTGACCGACAAGCGACGCGGCATCGTCGAAGGCTTTCTCGAGTTCCTCCGCCGCAATACCGTGAGCCAGAACCCCCAGGGCGTGCGTGACGGGAGCGAATGGCTGGCCGCGCTCATGCGACGACGCGGGCTCGAGACTCGCGTGCTCGAATCAGGCGGCGGCCCCGCCGTCTTCGGCGAGCGCAAGGTGCCCGGCGCCGCCCGTACTGTACTCATCTACTGCCACTACGACACCAAGCCCGCCCCGGCCCAGGAATGGTTTCAGCCCTCGCCCTTCGAGCCGGTCTTTCGCAAGGTCGATGAGGCAGACAATGCGCCCTTTGTGCCCTTCGACCGCGTGCCCACGGAGGCCTTGGCCGACTGGCGCGTGCATGCGCGGGGGGCGTCAGACGACAAGGGGCCGATCTGGTCCCATCTCGAGGCGCTGGCCTTGATGGACGAGCTGAGGCTGTCTCCGCGGGTCAACGTCAAGTTCATCTTCGACGGCGAAGAAGAAATCGGCAGCCCCTTCTTCGGCCCCCTGACGGAAAACCACCGGAAGCTCCTCGCCGCCGATCTCGTCCTCGTCACGGATGGGCCCAAGCACGCGAGCGGCCGCCCCACCATCATGTTCGGGGCCCGCGGCGTGCTGAAGTTCGAGCTCACCGTCGAGTCCGCGCGCCGCGATCTCCACTCGGGCAATTTCGCCGTGCCCAATCCCAACTGGCGCCTGGCCGGGCTCCTGTCGAGCATGGCGGCCCCCGACGGCACGCCGCTCATCGAGGCCTTCGAAGATGGCGTGCTCCCGCCCACCCAGGCCGAGCGTGAGCTCATGGCGCGCTATCCGCTCGATCTGCCCAGCCTCGAGCGCGAGCTGGGGGTGACGCTGCCCAAGGACTACCTCGAGCGAATGATGTTCCATCCGACCCTGACCATCCGCGGGCTGCGGAGCGGTTTCGTGGGGGCCGAAGCCAATACCATCATTCCGCACAAGACCACGGTGGCCATCGACATCCGCATGGTGAAGAACCAGAAGCTCGAGACCGTCTACGCGCGCGTGCTCGACCACATCCGCGCTCAAGGCTTCGAGGTTATCGAGGGCGCGGAGGCGCCCCTGCCCGATCATCTACGCGGGCGGGCCGTGCGCGTGCTCGACAAGGGCGGCTATGACCCCGCCAAGACCGCCGCCGATCTGCCGATCTGCGCCGAAGTGGTGGCCGCCGTCGAGCGGGCGCATGGCGGCCAGGAGGCGGTGGTGGTGCCGACGGCGGGAGGCAGCGTGCCGATCTGGGCCTTTACCGACATCCTGAAGCTGCCGACCATCCTGGTGCCCTACGCCAACGCCAACAATCGACAGCACAGCCCCAACGAGCACCTGAGGCTGGATCATCTCTTCCAGGGGGTGAGGACGACGGCAGGTCTGCTCCACGACCTCGGCGATTAGCTTTCGCGCAGGCGAGCAGGTGCGTCTCAATAATCTCGGGCTCTCGCGAGCAGGAATGTCCCATTTCGAGCGCCGGCTTCGCCGCCGCAATCGATCCCGGGGGGAGGTTTCGGAAGGGAGGCGGGGCCCCCCTCCGAGTCATTTAGGCAGCCACCACTTGCGCCCATCCCGCTCGATCAGCGCGTCGGCAACCGCAGGGCCCCAGGACCCGGCGGGATAGTTAGGAAAGTCCCGGGCAGGCAGGGAGGCCCACAAGTCCAGGATGGGCGTGACGATGCGCCAGGCTTCCTCGACCATGTCCGCGCGATGGAAGAGGGTCGAGTCGCCGATCATGCTGTCATAGAGCAACCGCTCGTACCCGGTGGCCGCGCTCGTCTCGCCGAACTCCTTGTAGGAGAAAGCGAGCTTGACCGTGTTCAGCTCCATGGCCGGCCCCGGGTGCTTGGCCTTCATCTGAATCTCGATGCCCTCCTCGGGCTGGATGTGGAGCACGAGGCGATTGGGCTCGACCTGCTTCTCCCGCTCCTCGAAAAGCAAGAGGGGCGGCCGCCGGAACTGGATCATGATCTCGGTGTCGCGCCGGGCCAGCCGCTTGCCCGAGCGGAGGTAGAAGGGCACGCCGGCCCAGCGCCAGTTCTCGACCTCCAGCCGTATCGCCGCGTAGGTCTCCGTGTTCGAGGTCGGCGAGACCTTCGGCTCGCTCCGGTAACCCGGGACGGGCTGGCCGTCGATCACCCCGGGGCCGTACTGACCTCTCACCGTCGCCTTGAGCACATCCTCGGGCTTGAGGGTGCGGATGGCCGTGAACACCTTGACGCGTTCGTCCCGCACGGCCTCGGCCTGGAAAGACGTGGGCGGCTCCATGGCGACCAGGGCGAGGAGCTGGAGCATGTGATTCTGCATCATGTCCCGCACCACGCCCGCCTTGTCGTAGTAGTTGCCGCGGTCCTCCACGCCCACCGTCTCCGCGACCATGAGCTGGACGTGGTCGACGTAGTTGCGGTTCCACACGGGCTCGAGGAAGCCATTGGCGAAACGGAAGACCATGATGTTCTGGACGGTCTCCTTGCCGAGGTAGTGGTCGATCCGGTAGATCTGGTTCTCCTCGAGCACGCGCGAGAGATCGGCGTTGAGAGCCCGGGCGGAATCGAGGTCGCGACCGAAGGGCTTCTCGACGACGACGCGCCGCCAGGCCCCCGTCGTTTGCCGGCTCAGGCCGGTCTCCCCCAGGCGCTTCACGATCTCGCCGAAGAAGTCGGGGGGAGTGGCCAGATAGAAGAGCACGCTGTCGCCCGTGCCGTGGGTCTTCCCGACCTCCTTGAGCAGGGCCTCGAGCTTGGTATACGTCGCGGGATCAGTGAACTCCCCGGCCTGGTAGTAGAGACACGGGCGGAGTTCCTCCCACAGCGCCTCGTCGACCCGCTGGGTGGCGAACTCGTGGATGTCCTTGGTCTGCTCCTCTCGAAACTCCTCGTGGGTCTTCTCTTTACGCGTCACCCCCACGATGGCGAAGGGGCGGGGCAGCAGTCCCGCCGCCTTGAGGTTGTAGAGGGCGGGCAGCAGCTTGCGCTTGGTCAGATCGCCCGCGGCGCCGAAGATGACGAAGGTGCAGGGAGGCGGCGGCCTGAGCCCGGTCGCCATGCTAGCCGCCCGCGGGCGGCTCGACGTGGCCGCCGAACTTGTGTCGCATCGCCGACAGCACCTTCTCGGCGAAGGTGTGCTCCTGTCGCGAGCGGAAGCGCGTGTACAGGGAGGCGGAGAGCACGTCGGCGGGAACGCCTTCCTCGACGGCGGCCATCACCGTCCACCGCCCCTCCCCCGAGTCCGCCACCACGCCCTCGAAGTTCGAGAGGGTGGGGTTCTCCACGAGCGCCTGCGCGGTCAGGTCGAGCAGCCACGAGCTGATCACGCTGCCCCGCCGCCAGACCTCGGTGATGTCGGCGAGGTCGAGATCGTAGCGCAGCTCCGGAGCCAGGTCCTTGCTGGTGGCGTTCCTGAAGATGTCGAGACCCTCGGCATAGGACTGCATGAGCCCGTACTCGATCCCGTTGTGCACCATCTTGACGAAATGGCCGGCCCCGCTCGGTCCACAGTAAAGGTACCCCTGCTCTGCGGTCCCCGCGAGCTTTTCACGTCCGGGCGTGCGAGGGATGGAGCCCATGCCGGGGGCCAGGCTCTTGAAGATCGGGTCCAGGCGCTCCACGACATCACGGGGGCCCCCGATCATGAGGCAGTAGCCGCGCTCGAGGCCCCACACGCCGCCGGACGTTCCCGCATCGATGTAGTGGATGCCCTGGGGCTCCACCATCTTCTTCCGGCGGACATCGTCCTTGTAGAAGGAATTGCCGCCATCGATGATGACGTCGCCCCTGGTCATCCGCTTCGCGAGCTCCCTCACCACCTGCTCGGTTGCCTCGCCCGCGGGCACCATGATCCACGCCGTCCGGGGCGGCGTGAGTCCGGCCACGAGGTCGTCGAGGGTGCTGACACCCTTCGCCCCTTCGCTCGAGATCTGCTTGACGGCGGCCGGATCGGTCGCGTACGCGACCACCTCGTGCCCGCCCCTCATGAGGCGCCGCGCCATGTTGCCGCCCATGCGCCCCAGGCCGACCATACCGATCTGCATGTCGTGCCGCTCTCTTTCCGCGCTCTAGGCGAGCGCCTGTTCGATGGCCCGCCGAAGCGCCTCCAGACCGGCCGTCACGTCCTTGCCGAGGTGCACCCGGAGGGCCCGTCGCTGCCGCTCCGCCAGCACCTGGAAGTCGCCGCGGGCCTGCGCCGCCTTGACCACGCCGAAGGTGAGCTTCTGTCCGGGCACGGGCAGATCGGTGGCGTCATCGCAGGTGATCTGCAGAAAGACGCCGGAGTTGGGCCCGCCCTTGTAGACCTGACCCGTCGAGTGCAGGAAGCGCGGGCCGAAACCGAGGCAGGTCGCGACGTGCTTGCCGTCGCGCACCATTCGGCGCATGGCCTGGAGGGTCTGCTCGTGCGCCTCGCTCATCTCGATATAGGCGAGGAAGGCCGCGTAGTCACCGGGCTTGAGCCGTGCGAAGTGCGCGTGCAGGGCTCCCACGATCGAGGTGCGAGCCCCCGGCACCGCCATGAGCTGTGAGGCATTGCCCTCGTCGGCATAGAGCCTCAGGCCGTCGCCCTCGAGCATGGCGGCTTCGGGTGCCAGCATACCCGTGCGCTCGTACTGCTCGGTCAGCTTCCGCGTGGCGATCTTGCTCGCCTCCACGTCGGGCTGATTGAAGGCATTGATGCCGATGATCGCCCCCGCCACCGCCGTGGCGAACTCCCAGCGGAAGAATTCCTGCCCCAGATCGTACCGATGGCCGACGCGAATGCGCACCACTGGGTGCCCCGCCCGCTCGAGAGCCGCCACGTGCTCGTCCTGGTGGAGGTCCGGGGCGGGCTCGAGGCGCAGATAGACGAAGAGCTGATCGGCGCCGTAGACGGCCGTGTCGCCGGACGGCTCGCGGTCCACGGGAACGATCCCCTTCCCCTCCTTGCCCGTGGACTCGGCGAGGAGCTGCTCGAGCCAGGCGCCGAGGTCGTGGATGCCCGGAGAGGCGATCAGGGTCACCTTGTCACGGCCGCCTCTGGCGAGCACGCCCATCACGATGCCGAGCGCCGCGCCGGGGTTGTCGGCCACGGAAACCGCGGCGGAGCAGGCCGTCGCCATCTCCTTCGCCCGAGTCAGGAAATGCCCCACGCCGAGTCCCATGATGGCGGCCGGCACCATGCCGAAATCCGACAGGGCCGAGTAGCGGCCGCCCACCGACGGCACGCCGAAGTAGACGTGCCGGAAATGGGCGGCCTCCGCGACCTGCTGCAGCTTCGAGCGAGGATCGGTGATCGCGATGAAGTGGCTCCCCGCGCTTTCCTCACCCACCGCCCGCCTGACGCGGTCGAAGAAGTAGTCCTTGAAGATGTTCGGCTCGAGGGTGGTGCCGGACTTGCTTGACACGATGAAGAGAGTCCGGGCGGGATCCAGTCTCCGCTCTACGCTGCGGATCTGAGCGGGATCCGTCGAGTCCAGCACGTGCAGCTCGGGGAAGCCCGCGACCCGGCCGAAGGTCATCCGCAGCACCTCGGGGCAGAGGCTCGAGCCGCCCATCCCCAGGAGCAGGACATGGTCGAAGCCGCCCGTGCGCGCGTCCTCCTGGGCCCGCTTCAGATGATCGATCTGCGCGATCTCCTCCGCGGGGAGCTCGAGCCAGCCGAGCCACGAGGCCTCGTCCGTGGCCGTCCACAGCGACGCGTCGCGCTGCCAGAGACGGCGCACCTTGCCCGCCTCCTGCCAGGCCTGGATCTCCGCCTTGACCGCCGCCTCGAGGTCCGCGGGCAGCGTCCACGTCTGGCTCTGCACGTCCCGTAGCGGATCGCTCATGTCCGGCCTCCCCGCTGCTCGGATTGCCTCCGTACTATACCTGCCGCGCCGCTCATGTCCTGGCCATCTCCCCCGCCACTCGCGCGGCGCCCCAGAGCGGCGCCCGCGGATCGAGGGAGACCTTGACGGGCACCGTCGACAAGAGGTCTCGGAAGCGCCCCTTGGAGAGAAAGGCCTTGACGAAGCGGCCGTCGGTCAGCCGCGCACGGATCCTGGGCGCGATGCCGCCGCCCACCACGACTCCCCCCATGGCCACGGCCTTGAGGGCGAGGTTGCCCGCCTCGCTGCCATAGACGGAGACGAAACGATCCAGAGTCTCCACGCACACCGGATCGCCCCCCGCGAGGGCGACCTCGGAGATGACGGCGCTCGGATCCTCGCTTCCCAGCCGGTGGCGCAGCCAGTCGGGCGCGGCGTGTCCGGCTCGCATCTGTAAGAACCGATAGATCTGGTGGAGGCCGGGCCCCGACAGCACGCGCTCGTAGCTGACGTGGCCAAATTCTTCCCGAAGGAAGCGGAGGAGATCTACCTCGAGCTCGTCGCGGGGCGCGAAGTCCACGTGCCCCCCCTCCGAGGCGACCACTTGGTATCGAGCGCCGTCCCAGATCATGAACGCCTCGCCGAGGCCCGTGCCCGCGGCGATCATGGCCATGTGCCGCCCGGATCGCCACTGTCCCGCCTGCAGAATGAGGAAGTCCTCGTCCGGCAGATCGAGGACGCCGGTGGCCGCCGCCTCCAGGTCGTTCATCAGCTTCACCGGGCAGCCCAGCACGCCCGCGAGCTTCGATTCCTCGAGCTCCCAGGGCAGGTTGGTGGTGACGCAGCGGCCGTCCACCACGGGCCCGGCCACCCCGAAGCACGCCGCGCGCACTCGGAGGGCCGGGGCGCCGCCGATGAAGGTCGTCACCGCAGCCTCGAAGCTTTCGATCTCGCGGCTCGGCAGGGTCGCCTCCCGCACGACCCGGCGAGTTGCCGAGGTCTCGTCGAGCACGGCGAGGGCGGTCTTGGTGCCCCCGACATCGCCGGCGAGGATCATGCGCCACCCTTGAGATCTGCCGCAGCCGCGCGGTCGAGGAGCCAGCGCAGGCGACCCGACGTCGGCGCAATGAGCTGGACAGGCAGCCGCTCCGGATCAACCGGGCCCTCGAGAACGGCCTTGAGGGTCTCGGCCTTGTCGGCGCCCGTGACGAGGAACCGGATCTCCCGCCCCTGGTTCAAGATGCGCGCGGTCAGCGTGATCCGGTCGGCCCCCAGCCGGGCCGCGTGGTTTGGCACGACCCAGCGCTGCCGCTCCTTCAGCGCCGGGCTCGCCGGGAAGAGCGAGGCGGTGTGACCGTCGGGCCCCATGCCGAGCAGGATCAGGTCGAGGGCCGGAGGCGGGCCCTTGACGTCGACCCCGAAGCGGCGCGCGATCGTGAGCTGATAGTCGCGCGCCGCGCGATCGAGATCGGGATCCTCTCCGCGCATCCGGTGCACGAGCGAAGGGGCGGCGCCGATCTTGTCGAGGAGCGCGGCGGCCGCGGCGCCATAGTTCGAGTCAGGGTGCTCGGGGGGGACGGCGCGCTCGTCACCCCAGAAGAACTCCACCCGCCCCCAGTCGACGGCGTCGCGGAGGGGAGACGCGGCCAGCAATCCATAGAGGCGCCGGGGGGTCGAGCCTCCGGACAGGGCGACGGTGAATCGGCCGCGCGCGCCGATGGCCGCCATCGCCAACGCGACGAACTCGGCCCCGGCCGCCTGTGACAGCGCCGCCGCGTCCTCGAACATCTCGAGGGAGCTCATCGCGCGACCCTCGCCCGCGGTCCGAGCTCGCGGACGCGCCCCCCCTCGGCCACCAGCACCAACGAGGCGGTGCCGAGAAAGAGACCATGGTCGAGGACGCCGGGAATCGCCCGCACGGAAGCGTCGAGCGCGGCCTTGTCGGCGATGGGGCCCGTGCCGCAGTCGAGGAGGATGTGCCCCGCATCCGTCATGAAGGTCCGGCCCTCGACCGTCCGCAGCTCGGGCCGCAGGCCGAGGGCGGTCAGGCGATCCTGGCAGAGCGGCTGAGCGAACGGCACGATCTCCACGGGAAGCCGCCCGTGATGGCCGAGGGCGGGCACGAGCTTGTTCGCTTCCACCAGGATGATCTGGCGGCGGGAGGCCGCCGCGACGATGCGCTCGTACAAGAGAGCACCGCCGAAGCCTTTGATGAGATCGCAAGCGGGATCCACCTCGTCGGCGCCATCCACCGTCACGTCGAGAGTCCCGACCTCGAGGCCGACCAGGGGCACGCCCACCTCGCGGGCGAGGGTCGCCGTGTCATGGGAGGTGGGCACGCCGCGCGCGCGAAAGCCCGCCCGCACGCGCACCCCGAGGGCGCGCACGAAAGCCGCGGCCGCGCGACCGGAGCCCAGGCCCACCAGGGCGCCGTCGCGCAGCTCCGCGAGGGCACGCTCGGCCAGCAAGGCCATGGCGGCCGGATCGACTTCGTCGCTCATGGCCGTCCGGTGGCCTGCATTGTCGTCGGTATGGCCCACCCGGTTACTCCCCGCTCTGGGAGAGAAGCTTGGCGACCACGCCGGTCCAGCCAGTCTGGTGGCTGGCCCCGAGGCCGGCGCCGTTGTCGCCATGGAAGTACTCGTAGAAGAGAGGCAGGCCGCGCCAGTGCGGGTCGCGCTGGAACCTCTCGGTGCCGCCGAAGACCGGGCGGCGCCCGTCCGGCCCGGCGAGAAAGAGACGATTGAGACGCCGGGAGACATCCGCGGCCACGCTCCAGAGGCTCATGAGGCGGCCCGAGCCGGTCGGGCACGCGACCTTGAGATCGTCGCCGAAGAAGTGATGGAATTTCTGCAGCGACTCGACGAGGAGAAAATTGACGGGGAACCAGACGGGACCGCGCCAGTTGGAGTTTCCACCGAAGAGCGGGGTGGTGGACTCGGCCGGTTCATAGTCCACCCGGTATTCCCGATCGCCCACGCGCAGAACATAGGGATGATCCTTGTGATAGCGAGACAGCGACCGGACGCCGTGAGGCGAGAGGAACTCCTCCTCATCGAGCATGAGGCGGAGGACTTTCGGCAACTGCTCCCGGCTGACGATCGACAGCATGACGCGCCGGCCGCCCCCCGGTTTGTCCTTGAAGGCGATGTGCTCGCGGAGATCCGGGTTGTTGTCGATGAACCATTGCGCTCGGCGGTTGAAGCCCGGCAGCCCATCCGCCAGCTCCGTGTCCCACGTCTCCACGGCGAAGAGGGGGATGAGGCCGACGAGTGAGCGCACCTTCATCGGGCAGCGGGTGCCGTCGGGTAGGTTGAGCACGTCGTAGAAGAAGCCGTCCTCCTCGTCCCACAGGCCCATGCTGTCCCCGCCCAGGTGGTGGGTGGCATGCGCGATGTAGACGAAGTGCTCGAAGAACTTGCTCGCCACGTCCTCGTAGGCCCGGTCGTCCCGCGCCAGCTCCAGCGCCATGGCCAGCATGTTGAGGCAATACATGCCCATCCAGCTCGTGCCGTCCGACTGCTCGATGTACCCGCCCGTGGGCAGCGGCGCCGAGCGGTCGAAGACGCCGATGTTGTCCAGGCCGAGAAAGCCGCCCTGGAAGACGTTGCGACCGGCGGGGTCCTTGCGGTTCACCCACCACGTGAAGTTCAGGAGGAGCTTGTGGAAGACGCGCTCGAGAAACTCCCGGTCCGCCACTCCGCGGATGCGCCGGTCGATCTTGTAGACGCGCCAGGCCGCCCAGGCGTGCACGGGCGGATTGACGTCGCTGAACGACCACTCGTAGGCGGGGATCTGGCCGTTCGGGTGCATGTACCACTCGCGCAGGAAGAGCACGAGCTGCGCCTTCGCGAACTCGGGATCCACGAGGGCCATCGGGATCATGTGGAAGGCGAGATCCCAGGCGGCGTACCAGGGATACTCCCACTTGTCCGGCATGGAGATGACGTCCTCGTTGTACAGATGCGTCCACTCATGGTTCCGTCCCCGTCGCCGCTCGGGCGGCGGGGGCGGCTGGGTGGGATCCCCGGCGAGCCATCGCTTGACGTCATAGTAGTAGAACTGCCGGGTCCACAGCATGCCGGCCAGGGCCTGGCGCATGACCAGACGCCCCTCGGCAGACAAGGTGCGCGGGATGACGAGGTCGTAGAACTCGTCGGCCTCGCGGAGGCGGCGGCTGAAGATCTCCTCGAAGTCGAGACCGAAGGCCGGGCCCGTCCGGGCTGGGTCGGCATCCGTGAGACGCAGCCGAAGCGACAGCTGCCCGCCGGCCGGCACGCTCATGCGGTACCACGCCGCCGCCTTGGTGCCCACGCGGGCCCGGTTGACCGCATCGTCCTTTCCCCCCACCACGCGCTCATGGATGCTGTCCTTGACGTACGGCGAGCGGGCAGGCACCCCGAAGAGACGCGAAAAGTTGGTCTCGTTCTCGGTGAAGAGTAGCTCGGGCGCCCCCTCGGCGTGCAACCATCGGGCGCCGAGCGTCTGATGGCGCGCAGCGATGACCGCCGACCCAGGGGCGGATGATATCGCCTGCAGCTGTGGCCGGGAGGCGCCCCTGTCCCAGGACCACGTGTTGCGAAGCCAGAGCGTGGGCAGGAGGTGGAGCTCGGCCGCCTCGGGCCCGCGGTTGATGGCGGTGACTCGGATGAGGAGGTCGTCCACCGTGACCTTCGCGTATTCCATGGTGATGTCGAAGTACCGGTCGCCATCGAACACACCGGTGTCGAGCAGCTCGTACTCGGGCGACGGGCGGCCTCGCCGCGCGTTCTCCTCGACGAGGAGCTGATACGGGAAGGCTTCCTGCGGATACTTGTAGAGGCACTTCATGTACGAGTGCGTGGGCGTCGAGTCGAGGTAGAAGTAGTATTCCTTGACGTCCTCGCCGTGATTGCCCTCGGGGTTCCCGAGACCGAAGAGCCGCTCCTTGAGGATGGGATCACGCCCGTTCCAGAAAGCCAGAGCGAAGCACAGCCGCTGGTGATTGTCCGAGATGCCGCAGAGGCCGTCCTCGCCCCAGCGGTATGCCCGTGACCTGGCATGGTCATGGGGGAAGTACTCCCAGGCCGTGCCGTACGGGCTATAGTCCTCGCGGACGGTGCCCCATTGCCGCTCCGAGAGGTAGGGGCCCCACCGGCGCCAGTACGCCCGCCGTTCTTCGTTCTCCATGAGCCTGTTGTGCTCTTCGATCATCTTCCCCCCGACTCAGTGATGCACCAACGCGCGCCCAAAGAAACGGGTGCCCATGAAAGCGGCTGGCCGGCGCCGCGCCCAGCGCCGAGGCGGCCCCCAGCATACTCCGACCCAAGTACAGCAGTGTTTCGAGCCGAAACGTGGCCCCTTGTTCGAGGTGAGGGGCGGCGCCTCGCCGACGCGAGCCGAGAGCTGAATGGATCAGCGGGGACGGGCGGCCAAGAATCGCCACGTCCGCGGCGCCGGCTTTCCCCCGCTCGCGGCCAGGTCGGTCTCGAGCCGGGCCAGAGCCTCGGGCGTGTCCACGTCGTACCAGGTAGGCAGCAGGGCGACCCGCAGCTGGAGGCTCCGGCACCGTGCCAGGGTCTCGTCGAAGACGCCCGCCGTGCTCCACGCCATGGACTCGAATAGCTCCACGTGGAGCCTCCGGAGGCCGATCAGACAATAGCCGCCGTCGTCGCTGGGTCCGAGCACCACATCGTGGGCGCCCTCGCCCAGGAGCTTTACGGCCAGGCGGAGGCGTTCCGCCGGGATATGTGGTGCGTCGGTACCGATGAGGACAACTCCTTCCGCGCCGGCGGCCAAGACGGCGCCCGCGCATTCCGCCATGCGCGCGCCCAGATCGGCTCCGCGTTGAGGCCGGAGGAAGAATTCCGGCGCGAGCGCCGCGAACACGGGGCCCGACTCGGGCGGATCGTGAGCGATGACGGTGGCGGCCTCGGGCACTTCGCGCACGCGCTCGATGGTATCCAGGAGAAAGCAGCGCGAGAGCTCGGCCGCCTCGCCCGGCGACAGCGGAGGGCAGAGGCGCGTCTTCACCCGACCCGCCTCGGGCGCCTTGGCCATGATGACGACGGTCACACGCGGCCGCGCAGGGACGCCCATCGTCAGCCTCTTTGCCGCCTGGCCACGGCGTCGATCTCCACCCAGGCCCGCAGCGTCTCAGCCACCGTCCACGCCTGCGCCGGACAGCCGCCTGGCCGGAAAGGCGGTTCACCGTCAAAGACCTCGCCGAGCGTTCCGAGGCCATAGGCGGCGAGCGCGTGGCCCATGGGCTCGAGAAAGCTCGCGGCCGCCCCGGCGTCGCCGTGGACCTTCAGATGCGCCAGCGCGAAGGGTCCGAGGAGCCAGCCCCATACCGTGCCCTGGTGATAGGCCGAGTCACGCTCCCGAGGTCCGCCCGTGTACCGCCCGCGGTAGGCGGGATTCGCCGGGTCCAGGCTGCGGAGACCGAACGAGGTCAGCAGCCGGCGGGCGCAGATCTCGACGATGGCGCGCTGCCGGCTCGGGGGCAGCGGAGAGACCGCCATCGAGACGGCGAAGATCTGGTTGGGCCGCACGGCAGGGTCGGGGCCGGCGGGTCCGTCGATCACGTCATAGCAGCAGGCGGCTGACTCGTTCCAGAAGCGCGCGAAGGATGCCCCCGCGCGGGCCCCTCGCTCCTCCCACTCCGCGTGCGGTTTCCCGAGACGCCGCGCAAAGCCCGCGCCTGCCCACAGCGCACTGTGCCAGAGGGCGTTGATCTCGACGGGCTTGCCTATCCGCGGCGTCACCACGAAGTCGCCGATCTTCGCGTCCATCCACGTCACCTGCGCGCCCGCTACACCGGCGCGCAAGAGCCCGTCGGCGGGGTCCTCGCCTATGCCGAAGCGGGTCCCCCGCCGGTACCAGCCCACGATGTCCTCGACGACGGGGAAGAGCCGGGCGAGAAACGGGTCGTCACCGGTGGCGGTGTGATACGCGCGAACGGCCTCGATGAACCACAGGGCGGCATCGGCCGTGTTGTACTCGGGCGAGCGCGTGGCATCCGGGACGCGATTCGGGAGCATCCCGCGATCCACGAAGCGCGACGCCGTGGTCAGTATCCGGCGGGCGATCTCGGGACGGCCCGTGGCCACGGCGAGGCCGGTGACGGCGATCATCGCGTCGCGCCCCCATTCCTCGAACCATGGATAGCCTGCGATGATCGACCGCCCCGCGGGCAGCTCGGGCAGCGGCCGGCCAACGATGAACTGATCGGCGGCCAGGACGAGCTGTCCCACCCACGCGGGGATCGGAGCCGGTCCCGGCCTCGCCTGATCCCAGCACCTGCGGAGACTCTGCACGGTGCCCTGACGACGGTCCCATGCTGCCTCGCCATCCGCGCTCGGGGCGGGCTCGGCCGAGCACGCGATGGTGAGAGAGCGGCCGGATTCGAGCCTGGCCCGAAAGGTGCCGGCATGAAAGTGGTCGTCCAGATGATCGAGCCCGCGCTCGTCTTCGCGGGCCAGAAAGTAGCCGCGATACCATTCCTGGGCGATCTCCGCCCGCGCGCCCGCGGACAGAAGGCGGAGAGGGGGAGCGCCGGCGAAGGCCGTCACCGCGAGCCCATCGGGGACGACCTCCACGGACATGCCCGCGCTTTGACCTTGCGTGGTCGCGTGGAAGTCGCGGCAATCGACGAGGCACTTGAGCGTGAGTGCGACGGCACCGCTGGCGCGCAGGACCTGATACCGGACATACGTCGTCGCCTGCCCCTGCTCCATCCACACACGCTTCTCGATGAGGGCGTCAGCGCAGGCGAAGGTCCAGATTGGCGTCATGTCCTCGAGGCGGAAGGCTTCGAGGAAACGGTGCCCCACTGGAGCGACGACGCCGCTGGCCCATCGGTTGGTGCCGAGCTCGAAAGTCTCCCCGAGATACTCGGCGATCTCCTCCACCTTGGCGACCAGCAGGCGGCGGTCGAACGGCGGCTCGAGGGCGGCCATGAGCAGGCCGTGGTATCGCCGGGTCAGCGTCCCCGCCACCGTGCCCGAGGCGAAGCTGCCTGCTCCATTCGTGCAGAGCCACTCCCGCGCCTCCGCGGCCCGAAGATCACCGGTGAGCTCTCGACCGAAGCTCAGCAAGGCGCCGGCGACCTGGTACCTGAAGCCGGGCTGGCAAATATCATTCTAGTTTTCAATATGTTAGAACTCGTATTCTCTTCCATCACTTGAAGATCGGTCTCAGCAATGGCCCAGCTTGCCGTTCCGATTCAGCATCCGGCTGCGGCATGGGCTCCCTACACCCTCCGAAAGTGTCCTCGAACCGCCGATGACGAGGGTGGTACAGGAACACACGATAACGCGGCACCAGGGAGGCATCGTGAATCAAGTCGGCGCATCTGGAGAGTGGGCGGGAGAGCCCGGGCGGGACAAGCTGGCCGTCTTCACTCGGTCCCTCGAGGCCGAGGTCCGCGAGCTCCGCGCCAAGCTGGCCGCTCAGCAGCGGACTCTTGTCACGGCCCACCGCATGATGACGCTGGGGCGGCTCCTCTCGGATGTCGCGCATGACGTCTCCAATCCGCTGACTACCCTGGTCGCCCGGAGCGCCATGATCCGGATGACCTCGTCGACGCTCGAGGACGCCCAGCGTCACGCCGCCATCATCGAAGAGCAGGGACAGCGTGCCGCCCGAAGCATGCGCACTGTCTCGGGCTTCGGCCTGGGTGGAGAGCCCGGACGCGCTCCCCTCGATCTCAACGAAGTGGTCCACGCCGTGATCGAGCTCCAGCGGCACCAGCTCGCCGGGAGCAATATCACCGTGACCGCCGAGCTCGAGCGGGGGCTGCCACACATTTCCGGGGAGGAGCAGCAGCTTCAGCACGTCGTCCTGAACCTGGTGCTCAACGCCTATGAAGCCATCGAGGCCACTCGGGAGGGAGGCGCCGTCACCGTGTCGACGCACGCGGATGAGGGCACGGTGTGGGTATCGGTTCGTGATAACGGACCTGGTATGCCGCCCGAGGTCGCCGACCGCGCTTTTCAGTCGTTTTTCACCACCAAGGACGAGCGCCTGGGCCTGGGCCTCGGGATCGCGCGCGAGCTTGCCCTGGCTCATGGCGGCGACATCGCCGTGCAATCGGTGCAAGGCGCGGGCACCATCGTCACTCTGACCTTGCCCCGACCCGTGGCCCCTCCCCCCGCCGCGCATGCGGGCTTGGCGGAGCACGCGGCCGTCGCCTCCCGCCGCCCGCTGCTCGTGGTGGACGACGAGAGCGAAGTGGGAGAGCTTCTCTCGGACATTCTCCGGACCAGGGGTTATGAGACCCAGTATGTCGCCTCCCCCCGGGCCGCCCTCGAGCTGATCCGTGATCGCGACTTCCAGGGTGTCCTCATGGATCTCCGCATGCCGGAGATGAGCGGCACCGAGCTCTGGCGAGAGCTGCAGCGCGAACGGCCGGCCCTGGCCCTCAAGACCATCTTCATGACGGGCGACTACGCGAGCCTCGACACCGTGGCCATGCTGAGCGGCACGGAGCGGCCCTTGCTCAGCAAGCCATTCCGTTCCGACGAGCTCGATCTGGCCCTCGCCAGCCTGGACTCGATGGCCAAGGGCGACTGACCGCGATGGCCAAGCCCCGGGCCCTTCTCGTCGAGGATGATCCGAGCGTGCGGAGCACGCTCACCGAGCTGCTCCAGCATGCCGGTTTCGAGGCCGATGCCGTCGGGAGCGCGGCCGAGGCCCGGCGCCACGTCGCCGACCATGCCCCGGACTTGGCCGTCCTCGATCTCGTGCTCCCGGACTCCGACGGCGTCACCCTCCTCTCGGACCTGCGCTCGGGCAGCCCAGAGCTCCGCGCCATCATGGTCACGGGTCATACGGATCCGCGCAGCATCGTGGCCGCGATGCGGGGTGGAGCCCTCGACTATCTGCCCAAGCCGGTAGACCCCGAGGTCTTCATGCGCCTCTGCCGCTCAGCGGTCGCCGACACCGCCGGGACGTCAGGGACCGCGGCCGTCGAGGCCCTGGTGGGAGGCTCCCCCTGGACCACCCGCATGAAGCAGACCATCGAGCGGCTGGCCCGGACCCGTCCGGCGGGCGCGCTCGTGAGCGGTGAGCCCGGGGCCGGCAAGACGCACCTGGCGCGTGTGCTTCACACCGCCATGGGCCGGAGCGCCCATCCGTGTCTCGTGTACGCCTGCGGCGACTCGGCCAATCCCTCGGTGGATCTCTTCGGTGTCGCCACGACCTCGGAAGGCGGGCTGGCCACGGCCGTTCAGGGCGGCACCTTGATCCTCGACGATGTCGAGAAGCTCGACGCGCGCCTGCAGGAGCGGCTGACGAACTGGATCGCCTCGCTGGCCGAGGCCTCCGGCAGAACACCGCTCGTGATCGGTCTCACCACGGGCATGCGCAGGGACGCCCCCCTCCTCGACTCGCTCGGTCGGGTGGCGCTGGGCATTTCTCCGCTGCGTGAGCGGACCGCCGATATCGAGCCTCTCGCGCGCCACTTCCTGGCCCAGAGCGCGGCAACGCTCGGCAGGCCCTTCGAAGGCTTCACGCGCGGGGCGATACACCGGCTCATCGGCCATGTGTGGCTGGGAAATGTCCGCGAGCTCGCGCAGGCCGTGGCCCAGGCCGCCCAGGCCATGCCGGGCGGCGCCCTGCACGCCGACCACTTCCTCGCGGCCGAGCGTGGCTCTTCTGGGCCCGCCTGGGCTCCTACCGGTGAGCCGCGGCCGCTTCGTGAGATAGAGGACGCGTACATCGATCACGTGATCGGGCTCTGCGGCGGCAACAAGACCCGCGCCGCTAAGATCCTGGGGGTGGCGCGCGAGACTCTTCGCATCCGGCTGACCGCTCGGCACTCTCCCGCCTGATCGCCACTCAGCTCGAAACCCGGGCAGCGTCTCGGCTTGTCGGACGGGTACTTCCGGAATTCTTCCCGCCCTATTTCGGCAACGATTGCCGGAATCCGGGCTGTCAGCGAGGAAACAGCGAATCCCGTCAACAAGTTGGACTGCCTGGAATACAGCTTGCTCTAAGGTGGAGGTATGAGACACCCAACGCCGCCAAGGAGCCGCCAATGAAAGCCGTGAGCCAGACCTATCGCTGGCCTTTCGAAACCGCGGGAAGGGCCGTGAACCGCGAGGAAGTGGATGCCGCCTGGATCGCCTATAGGACAAACCCTTCGGGCGAGGCCAGAGACGTGATCGTCGAACGGTACATCCACCTGGTGCGCTACATGGCCCGGCGGCTGGGGCGGGCACTGCCGCCCTCGGTCGACCCTGACGACCTCGTGGGCGCGGGCCTCGAGGGCTTTCTGGGGGCGGTCGACCGCTTCGATCCCGAGCAGGGAACGGACTTCAGCGTCTACGCGCTCACGCGGATCCGTGGAGCCATGGTGGACTTCGTCCGCGAGATCGATCCGGTGGGACGCACCACGCGCCGGCGCCTCCGCGAGGCGGGGCGCGCCGTCGCGGCGCTCGAGCAGGACCGCGGCCATGAGATCTCGGATGCCGAGGCCGCCGAGCATCTGGGACTGTCCATGGATCGTTACCACGAGCTGATGACCTTCCAGGCCGCAGGCTCTCCCCTCTCGCTCGAGCGGCTCGAGGGAGGCGACGAGGACAATCGCGGCGCGGCCGCGCACGGGCGCCTCGCCGACCACTCGGAGGGGGATGCCTTGGGCCACGTCCTCGACTCGGAGCGCGCGTACGACGTTGCCGCGCTGGTCAGCGGGCTTCCGCGAGGACAGCAGCTTGTGCTCCAGCTCTACTACGTGGAGGACCTCAACTTCCGAGAGATCGCCATGATCATGGACATCTCGGAGTCGCGCGCCACCCAGCTCCACACGGCCGCCGTCCAGGCCCTCCGCTCGGGTCGCGACTGCCTCGAGACGGTCAGCACGCTGGCGCTCGCCTAGGACTCCATCCCAGTAGTCTCCCTGCCCTCGCGAGCAAGAACGTGCCATTTCGAGCGCCGGCTCCGCCGGCTCAATCTGCTTTTGGGGGGAGGCTTCGGAAGGGGGGCGGAGCCCCCCTCCGAGCTAACCTAGCCCGCGGGCGGGCTATAGGTCTTGAGCTTGTTGTAGAGCGTCTTCGGGTCCACGCCCAGGACCTTCGCCGCCTGCGTCCGATTCCCGCCGACGTGCTTCAGCACCTTCAGGATATGTCGGCGCTCGACCTCGTCGAGGGGGGGCAGCCCTCCCTCCGCATCCGGAGGCGGATTCGGCAGATGGAAGGCCACCTCTTCGGCCGTGATCTCTTCTCCCGCCGCCATCACGGCCAGACGCTCGATCATGTTGCGGAGCTCTCGGACATTGCCGGGCCAACGGTGACTGGTGAGCACCTTGATGGCCTCGGGGGTGAAGCGGATCGCGCGCCCGCGCGGCTGCGCCACCCGCTGGGCGAAATAGCGGATGAGCATCGGAATGTCCTCGACGCGCTCGCGGAGCGGCGGCACCTCGATGAGCACGACCCCCAGGCGGAAATAGAGATCGTGACGGAAATCGCCGGCCGCCACCGCCTGATCGAGCCGCTTGTTGGTGGCGGCGATGATCCGCACGTCCACGTGGAGGGTGCGATTGCCGCCCAGGCGCCTGATCTCCCCGCTGTCGAGGGTGCGGAGGAGCTTGGCCTGCATGGCCTGGCTCATCTCCGCGACCTCGTCGAGGAAGAGCGTCCCGTCGTGGGCGAGCTCGAGGAGGCCTTGCCGCTGGCCCGCCGCCCCCGTGAAGGAGCCCTTCTCGTGACCGAAGAGCTCGGACTCGAGCAGCTCGTCGAGCAGCGCCGCGCAGTTGATGGCGAGAAATGGCTGATCGCGTCGATCGCTGGTCCGGTGAACGTAGCGAGCGGCCAGCTCCTTGCCGCTGCCGCTCTCGCCCTGGATGAGGACGTGGGAGCGGGAGTGACCCGCCCGGGTCAGGAGCTCACGCAGCCGCTCGATGGCCCGGCTCTGGCCCTGCATGGCCGGCTCGGGCTCATGCTGCAGGACGACGCGCCGGAGGGCCCGGTTCTCGTGACGGAGCCGGCGGTGCTCAGCGGCCCGGGCCACGACTTCGTAGAGCTCGCTCAGCCGGAAAGGCTTGGTGACGTAGTCGAAGGCGCGGAGCTTGAGCGCCTCGATGGCCGTCTCGACCTCGGCGTATCCGGTGACAATGATGACTTCGGCGTCATAGCCTTCGGCCCGCATGGCCTGCAGGACCTGGATGCCGTCCTTGCGGGGCATGCGCAGGTCCATGAGGACGACATCGAACTCCTCCCGGGCGAGGGTCCGGAGGGCGGCCTCGCCGTCCCGGGCGGCGCTGACGACATACCCCTTGCGCTCGAGCCCGGTGACGACCGTGTCTGACAGGGCAGGGTCGTCTTCCACAACCAGCAGCCGGGTCGCTTTGACCGCGCTCTCTACGACTTCGCTTTCCATGCGTATCGGGCAGCCTTTGGGATCGACGACGGGCGTAGCATGCCGGGCGGTCCCCCTGGGGAGATCGCGACAACCGGCCCGGAGAGTATGACGCAACCCCCCGAAATGTCAAACGTTCCTCGAAGTCTCCGGAAGGAGACTGGAGCGGCCGATAACTCGGGCATGGCCGACGAGAAGCACGAGACACCGGACCCGGTCAGGGGCCCGGGAGACCGAGATTCTGACGGACTCCTCCCCGTGAGATTCCTCCGCGTGGTCGATGCCCGGCGGCGGCTGGTCCAGGGCTGGCTCACCCCCCAGCCCGAGCTCATCGCCCGAGCCTTGATCCTCCGCGCCGCGCTCGACTGAGCAGCGCCCTCAGCCCGCGCTCAGCAAGCCAGGGAATCCAGGGGGCGAAGTCGCCTGCCCTTCTCGTCCCCGCTTGAGCTCGCCCAGAATCTGGCCATCCACCGACGCGAGCTCGCCCTGGGAAACCCGCAGCAGCCATCGCTGGCCACACGAGCAATCGAAGACCACGGTGCACTGGCATCCGCCGCGGGCCCCCATGGGCACGTGTATGCGATGGAGGCGGAGACCATGCGAGCCGGCGCACTCGCGAAATCGACCCGTATGATCCTGTGCCTCCAGCGTCGCGTTCGAAGGCCGTGCTCTGCTCATGCCTCTCAGAGGAGCAAGAGCCGTTCCACCCTCTATCTGCCTGATCTTACGATCCTAGGCGCACAGGAAGCTGACGGCACCCCGCAAAGCCGCCCCAAAATTGGCAGGAAAGCTGCCGAGGCCCGGCATGCGGTTTTGAGTCTCAGGCGGGGCGGAGCTGGTAGATCGCGACGTGTCGAATGGCGGCCACGGGGCGTGATCCGTGACTGACCAGGAGCAGGTCGAGCTCGACGAACTGATGGCCCTTCTTCTCGAAGAGCCTTTGGACACGCCCGCGCATGCCGAGCCGCTCGCCCACGCGCGCCACGCTCCAGTGACTCCCCTGGCTCTCGACGTGGATCCAGGGGCTCACCCGCACATTGCCACTGAGCGCTTTGTTGGCCAGATCCAGGTACGTGCCCGGATGCGCCGGAGCCTCGGGCCCGCGATAGAGCGCCAGCGTCTCGCCAAAGCGAGCGAGGTACATGGCGGCGCTCTCGGGCGTGAGATGAAGCTCCGGCGTACCCAGGACCCGGAGGCCTTCGAGGTGCGCCCGGCACACCTGCGGTCGCTCGACAGGCAGCGCAGCCGTCGCGTAGGTCTCGGCATCGGGGGGGTGCGGGCGCGGCGCGCGCGACAAGCTCATCTGGGCTGAGCCGCATATCTCACCCACCGCGTTGTGCGCCACGGCCTCGATGCTCACGTGGTCGCCCGTCCGCGACGTGACCCGCGCGCGGATGACGGCCGGCTCGTCGAAATAGATGGGCTTGGCGAAGCGCGTCCGAAAACTCCCGCCCTCGAGCCATTCCGCCCCCAGCGCCTCGACCACGGGATGCGTGAGCCAGCCATAGACGGTGACGCCGGGAACGAGACCGCCCTTGAAGCCGTACTGCCGGGCCACGGTGTCCTCGTGAATCTTGTTCTCGCGTGGCTCGGTCGGCTCTGGCGCGCTCACGTGGAACTCGGGCAGCGCCGTGCCGGGAGTCAGGGCGTCGAAGCTCATGGCAAGGAGAGACTACCCAGCGGCTCGCTCGAGAGCAAGGCCGGGGAGCGAGCGGTTGCTGCGTCGGGAGCCGGGGTGATGTACAGTCGCGGAGAAGCTCTCGATCCCCTGCGTCACCGGGAGGTACTATGGCGCTCGACCGAATCACCGTCTCCGTCATCCAGCATCGCCTCGAATCCATCGTCCAGGAGATGGGCGAAGCCATGCTGCGCACGGCGTATTCGCAGATCCTGAACTCGAGCCGCGACTTCTCGACGGCCGTCTTCGACGGCCAGGGCCGACTGGCCGCCCAGGCCGAGCATGTGCCCATCCATGTCGGCGCGCTCCCGTGGGCGGTCACGGCCATCACCACCGACTTCGCCGGGCGCATCCGTCCCGGGGACATGTACCTGCTCAATGATCCGTACCACGGCGGCAATCACCTGCCCGACCTGACCGTGCTCCTGCCCGTCTTCGTGGGCGAGCGCCTGGCCTTCTGGTCCATCAACCGCGCCCACCAGAGCGACATCGGCGGCGCCACCCACGGCGCCTACAATCCCGGCGCCACGGAGATCTGGCAGGAGGGCCTCCGCATCCCTCCCCTCAAGCTCTACGACGCCGGCACCCTGCGGGACGACGTCATGAACATGGTGGCCACCAATGTCCGCCACCCGCGCGACTTTCTGGGCGATCTCCGAGCCATGATGGGCTCCGCGCGGGTCGGCGAGCGGCGACTTCTCAAGCTGGTGGACGAGTACGGCATCGAGATGTCGACCCTGGCCGTGGGCGAAGTGCTCGACTCCGCCGAGCGGCAGAGTCGCGCGTGCATCCGGCAATGGAAGGACGGCGTGTACCGGGGCCTGTCCATTCTCGACGACGACGGCCACGGCATCGAGGACATCAAGCTCCGCGCCACCGTCACCAAGAAGGGCGACAGTCTCATCGTGGATCTGACGGAGTGCGACCCTCAGGTCATCGGCTTTGTCAACTCGTCCTACCCGAACACGATGTCGGCGGTGCACATGGCCCTGGCGTATCTCATCGATCCACGCATCCCGAAGAACGAGGGCACCTTCCGGCCCGTCGAGGTCAAGGCGAAGCAGGGCACCATCGTGTGGCCGTATCCGCCGGCCCCGGTGACGCTCGCGACCAACCATTGCGCTCAGGAGGTTGCCGAAGCGGTGATCAAGGCGCTGGCGGGCGCCTGTCCCGAGCGCGCCCTCGCGGGGTGGTCGCGTCGCTTCCGCATCGCCATCTCCGGCAAGAACCCGCGCAGCGGGCGTCCCTTCATCTGGCATCTCTTCCACGCGCGCGGGGGCGGCGGCGCCTCGTCCGCGGGCGACGGATGGGAGACTGCGGGAGAGGGCCAGGCGGCCGGGGGGATCAAGTTCGGCAGCGTGGAAGTGGCCGAGGCGCGCTTCCCTCTGTTCTTCAAGAACCACGAGTTCCGGCCGGATTCGGCGGGCGACGGCCGCTTTCGTGGCGGCGTGGGGTCGGTCCTCGAGCTGCGCATGGAGACGACGGAGCCGGCGCGCGGCAATACCGCGGGCGACGGGGTGCGCCATCCCTCCTACGGCCTCCTCGGCGGCAAGGACGGGCTTCCTCACCGCTACGTGATGGTTGCGGGCGGCAAGCGGCGCGTGCTCAAGACCAAGGAGGCGGGCGTCCCGATTCCCCCGGGCGCCGTCTTCGACATCGTCTCCGCGGGGGGCGGCGGATGGGGCAAGCCTGTCCGGCGCGATCCTGAGGCGCGCGCGGCCGATCTCGAGAACGGCTTCGTGACGCGTAGGGGGAGTGCGGGGGCCATATCTAGGCCCCCGCAGACGAATGATAGTCGGGTCAAGAATCTCTACGCGAAGTCTCGGACGGCGGGGGCCATGTCGAGGCCCCCGCAGACGAATGATCGACGGGCTCGAAATCGCAACGCGAAGTCTCGGATGGGACGCTAGCCATGTACCGCATCGGGATAGACGTGGGGGGAACCTTCACGGATCTGGTGGCGGTGGACCCGGACGGACGAGTCACCATCGCCAAGGCCACCTCGACGCCCGAGGACCAGTCGCTCGGTGTCGTGGAAGGACTGACGCTGCTTGCCCGCGAGCTCGGCCTCGATCTCCACGGGCTGCTGGGGGCCACCGACCTCGTCGTCCACGGCACCACGGTGGCGACCAATGCCCTCCTCGAGCGCAAGGGCGCCGCGGTGGGCATGCTCACCACCGAGGGGCACCGCGACATCATCGAGATGCGCGAGGGGCTCAAGGACGACCGCTACAACCTGCGCATGCCGCCCCCCATCCCTCTCGTGCCTCGCGCGCGCCGGCTGGGCGTGAGGGAGCGGATTCGCTTCGATGGCAAGGTCGCCACGCCGCTCGATCGCCGCTCGCTCGAGGCCGGCGTCGGGAAGCTCAAGCGGGCCGGCATCGCCTCGGTTGCCGTGTGCTACCTGCACGCCTATGCCAACGCCCGCCACGAGCAAGCCACGCGGCGCGCCCTCGAGCGACTCATGCCCGGCGTCTACATCTCGCTGTCGTCCGAGGTCCTGCCCCAGATCAAGGAGTACGAGCGCTTCGGCACCACCGTGGTCAATGCCTATGTCGGCCCTATCCTCGGCGCCTATCTCGGCCGGCTCGAGCAGAGGCTCCGCGGGGCAGGCTATGCCCGGGACATCCTCATCATGCAATCCCACGGTGGGGTGGCGGGCGTGGCCGACTCCGTACGGCTGGCCGCCGGGGCGGTGCTCTCGGGACCGGCGGGCGGCATCGCCGGCGGTCGCCATGCCGCGCGGGTGCTCTCCCACGGCGAGCTGATCACCTTCGACATGGGCGGCACCTCGACGGACATCGCGCTCCTCCAGGGCGGCGAGCCGCAGCTCACGGGCGACAAGGCGGTGGGACCGAGCAAGGTGGCCCTGCCCGCCATCGACATCCACACCCTGGGCGCGGGTGGCGGCTCCATCGCGCGGGTGGACGAAGGCGGCATCCTGCACGTCGGACCCGAGAGCGCCGGGGCCGTGCCGGGCCCCGCCTGCTATGGACTCGGCGGGACCGCGGCCACGGTCACCGACGCCAATGTCGTGCTGGGCTTCCTCGACCCTGCCAATTTCCTCGGCGGGCGCACGCGCCTTGAGACCGCTCGAGCTGAGGCCGCCGTTGCCGCCATCGCGTCGCGACTGGGTACCCTGCCCGTGGCCGCGGCCGAAGGCATCCAGCGCGTGGTGAACACCAACATGGCCGAAGGCATCCGCATCGTCTCCGTGCGGCGCGGCGCCGACCCGCGACGTTTTGCCCTCCTGGCCTTCGGGGGCGCGGCGGGCCTCCATGTCACCGAGGTCGCACGCATGCTCGAGATCTCGCGAGTGGTGGTTCCCCGGGTCGCGGCCGTGCTCTCGGCCTGGGGCATGCTCGCCACCGATCTGCGCCACGAGCTCGTGCGGACGCATGTCGGTGAAGCGCGCAAGGTGGGCGGGGCGCGGCTTCGCGCGCTGTTTGCCGAGATGGAGGCGCGCGGGCGGGCGCGGCTGGGGCAGGATGTGCCGGGCCACGTGGACGTGCGCCGCGCCGTGGACATGCGCTACGGCGAGCAGACCTTCGAGATCACCGTCCCGCTGGAGGGTGTAGACGTGAATGCTCCGGACCTGATGGACCAGGTCATCGACCGCTTCCACAAGCGCCACGAGGAGCTCTACACGTATAGCGCGCCCGGACAGGACGTGGTGCTGGTCAACGCCCGGCTCGCCGTGGTGGGCACGCTTGGGAATCCGCCCGCCGATCGTCCGGTCGAACTCGGGCCCGGCGCGAGCGCGCCGCCACGGAGTCGCCTCGTGTACCTCGGGCGCTGGGCGGAAGTACCGGTCTACGACTTCGAGGCCGCGCGGCCCGGGCTCGAGGTCAAGGGGCCCGCGATCTTCGAGTCGGCTACGACCACGGTGGTCCTGCGCCAGGACGACCGCGCGATCGTCACGCCGCGCGGCTGGCTAGACATCAAGGTCTCAGGCACCTGACGAGGAACGCACCAGGCGGCTCAAAAAGGCCCAGCTGCGAGGCGGCGCCCGGCCGTTCGAGTTGAGCGGCGGCCCCTGGCCGTCTCGAGACGAGAGCTGAGTTGATCCGCACGCGAGGCGTACTCTCTGTACGTTGAGCGTGCAGCCGAAGGTGCCGTCTTATGGTTGGCTGGTGTGGATGGTCTTGGCTGAGCGGTAGGGTCTCTTCGCACAAGCGCTCATCGCCGCAGATGGGCCTTTATCGGTCGCCGGCGCTAGCTGATGGCGCCGTCGAGAGCTGAGCGCGCCGCCTGAAGGAGCCCGTCGACCGAGAAGGGCTTTTTCAGGAAGACGCCGGGGACCGAGGCTTCCCCTTCACGCACGACCGGATCGTCCGTATAGCCGGACATGTAGACCACGCATAGATCGGGGCGCACAGGGGCCAGGGTCTCGGCGATTTCGCGCCCCGTCATGCGTGGCATGACCATGTCCGTAACCAGGAGCTGGATCTCATCAGTGTGCAGGCTCCACAGCCGCATGGCCTCGGCCGGCTCCGCCGCCTCGAAAACCCGGTAGCCCGCGCTCCGGAGCACGTCTCGCGCGAGCTCGCGGACCGCCTCCTCGTCCTCGACGAGGAGTATGGTTTCGCGCCCCGCCGGCCCCCGCTCGATGACCAGCGGAGCTTCGGGCTCTGCCACCGCCGCCGCCACGGACGGCAGGTAGATGTCAAACACGGTACCGCGCCACTGCTCGCTGGCCACTGCGATGTAGCCGTCATGCTGCTTCACGATGCCGTACACCGTGCTGAGACCGAGCCCGGTCCCCTTCCTGGGCTCCTTGGTCGTGAAGAAGGGCTCGAAGATCTGTGCCTGCACGGCGGCATCCATGCCCTGGCCATTGTCCCGCACGCTGAGCTGGACAAATGATCCCGGATGCGAGCCCGGGTTCTTCCGCATGAAGGTCTCCCCCAGCTCCACCTTCGCCGTCGAGAGCGTGAGGCGTCCGCCCTTGGGCATGGCGTCGCGGGCATTGACGGCGAGGTTGATCAGAACCTGCTCGATCTGGCCCCGGTCGGCCTTGACGCGCGCGAGAACGGGGTCGAGCACCGTCACGAGCTCCACGTCCTCGCCGATGAGCCGCCGCAGCATCACCTCCGTGTCGGTGACCACGACGTTAAGATCGAGCACGGAGCGTTGAAGCATCTGGCGCCGGCTGAAGGCAAGGAGCTGGCGCGTCAGCCCAGCTGCGCGATCCGCCGTCTTGTGGATGAGATCGACATCGCGACGGTACGGGCTATCGGCCGGGAGGCGCTCCAAGAGGAGCGTGCTGCGTCCGCTGATGACCGTGAGCAGGTTGTTGAAGTCGTGCGCCACCCCGCCTGCGAGCCGCCCGATGGCTTCCATCTTCTGGGCCTGACGGAGCTGGGCCTCCCGATCGTGAAGCGCCCGCGCGGCCGTCTCCGTCTCGGCCCGGGCCCGCTTCTCGCCCTCGAAGGCGCGGGCATTTGCGATGGCGATGGCCGCGTGGTCGGACAGCCGCTTGAGGATGGACTCGTCGTGGTCGGTGAAGACGCGCGTGCTCCGCTGGTCGACGTAGAGGAGACCCTCCACGCGGCCTTCGATGCAGATGGGCACCACCATGGCGGCCAGCGCCGCCTCGGCCCGGGCCACCTCGTGGAAGGTGGAGGACACGCGGGGATCGTGAAGATAGTCCTCCGTACGGAACGGACGTCCGGTCTCGAAGGCTATCCCTCCCGCTCCGATGCCGGGAAGGACGCGCAGGTCGCGCCAGCCCTCGTACCGGGCGTCGGGCCAGTAGCAGAAGCGCATCGCGCTCTGATCGTCCCCGTCCTCGCGAAGGGCGATCCGGACCAGATCGGAGCGGCAGAGCTCCCGGGCGCCCTCCCCCACGCGCTGGAGGGTCGTGTCCAGATCGAGGGCCGCGGAGAGGCTCCGCGCGACATCGTCGAGCACCTCGGCCTCCCGACGCCGCTGCTCGGCCTCGCCGTAGAGGCGGGCATTCTCGAGGGCCAGGGCGGCCTGGTCGGCGAAGGCCTCGAGGATGGCGATATCGGTCGTGGTGAACACGCGCCCGAGCTTGTCGGCGATCATGAGGGAGCCCGTGATCTCGCCCTTGACCCGGAGCGGAACGGCCAGGAGCGCGCGATCGCCCGTGATCTCGACCCCGCGGCGGTGCTGCTCCGGGAGACGGATGGACGGATCACTCAAGACATCGGACACCCAGACCGGCTTGCCCTGGATCGTGGCCTGGCCCACCACGCCCGCTCCCGGTGGAAAGGTGTCCTCTTTGCCCCCGGGAGTGAGGCGGCCGCCCCAGGCCACCGACTTGAGCGAGCCGTCCGGCAGACGGCGCCGCAGACGGGAAAACGAGCCACCGAGAAGCGCGAGCACCCCATTGACGATGCGCGCGCCGACTTCGGCCTCATCGAGGCTTTCCGCCAACCCCCGCGCGACCGCGGCCAGCGCCTCGGCCTCGCGCCGGCGGCGCTCCGCCTCGCCGAAGAGCCGCGCGTTCTTGATGGCGAGAGCAGCCTGGGCGGCGAAGAGATCGATATCTTCCCGCTCCTCCTCCGTGGGCTGGGCACCCGTGGGGAGCGAGACGTTCAGGATGCCGAGCACGTCGTCGCCGTCGAGGAGCGGGACGCCGTAGAAGACCGTCAGGTCACGTCCGGCGTACCAGGCGACGTCGACGAAGCGCGGGTCGCTTCGCACGTCCAGGATCAGAAGCGGCTGGCGTGACCTGGCCACGACCTCGCTGAGGCCAGTACCGAACGGGATGATGCGGGGCCGGCCCGCCATGATGCCCGGGGCCCGGGCGAGCCGGTATCCCCCAGCCTCTCGGTCCACGAGCCGCACGAGGCAGACGCCGTCCGGCCTCACGGCGGTAACGGCGGCGGTGATCTCGGCCAGCACGGCCTCCAGATCGAGCGCACCCGCGATGGCTCGAAGCACGGAGGCAAAGTGCCGATGGCGGGGGTCCCTTGTCCTGGGCTCGGCTCCTGCCTGACCGTTCACGGACTCCATCGACATGGTCATCGGCAGTCACGAGGCGGAATCGGAGAGTGCCCCGTGACGCAAAGGCCTATCGCGCGAGGAGAATCCGCGCGGCGCGCGCGATGCCGGCGCCGTCGATACCGTAGTGGGCGTAGAGGTCCGGGCGGCTGCCCGATTGACCGAAGTGATCGACTCCGAGCGGGATCTGGGGCACGCCGAGCGCCGAGCCCAGGAAGGCGAGGCCATGGGAATGCCCATCCAGGACCGAGACGATGGGCACTCCCTCCTCCTCCGACGTGACGAGCTGCTCGAGATAGGGGCGTGACGCGCGCAGGCCCCGGTAGAGACGATCCGGGCTCGTCACCACGAAAAGGCTGGCCAAGATGCCCTCGGCGCGCAGGGCGCGGGCGGCCTCCATCGCCTCGGGCACCATGACCCCGGCCGCGAAGAGGCTCACGGCATTGTCTTCCGCATCCCATCCCGCCTCGGCTCGCGCGTCGATGAGCCGGTAGCCTCCGCGAAGAACCTGAGCGCGGTACTCGTCGGACGGCGGCGGGGCCAGAGATTGCGCGACGGGCTTGGTGGAGAGCCGCACATAGAGGCTCTCGCCACCCTCCCGGTCCAGCAGAGCGCGCAGCCCCTCGAGCAGGACCCACTCGACTTCGAGCGCGAAGGCGGGCTCGTAGTAGACGAGGGCGGGAAGCGCGATGCCAATGCCGGGCGTGATCACCGACTGGTGCGCCCCGCCCTCGGGCGAGAGGCTCACGCCGGAGGGCGTGGCCGCCACGATGAAGCGGCCTCCCGCGTACAGGGCATGGTAGAGCGCATCGAGCCCCCGCGTGACAAAGGGGTCGTAGAGAGTACCGATGGGTAGGAGCGGCACTCCCGAGAGCTCCGGGGCAAGGCCGAAGGCTCCCAGGGCCAGGAAGAGATTGTGCTCGGCGATGCCCAGCTCGACGTGCTGGCCGCGCGGCGACTCTCGCCAGGGCACGGCTTGCGGCACGTCGGCGAAGAAGTCCGGCTTCGCCGTTGGGGAATAGACGCCGGTGCGGGTGATCCAGGCGCCGAGGTGGGTCGTCACCGCCACGTCGGCCGAAAGGGTAACGACGTGCGCGCCCACGGGCAAGCGCGCCAGCCGGGACAGGGCGCGGCCGAAGGCCTCCTGGCTCGAGGAAGTCTCCGGGTAGCGCTCGTCGAGCGTTGCGGGCAGCTCCGGCGCCTCCACGCGGCGACCCGGCGCTCGGAAGGGAGCGGGGCGCTCACGGATCCATCGACCCTCGGGACTCGAATCCGGAAAGCGGTCCCACTCCGCGCCAGGCTTCACGCCGAGCGAGTCGCGAAGCGCCTCCATCTGAGTCGCGGTCAAGAGCGCGCCATGATTCATGGGATCGCCCGCCATGGGCAATCCCCAGCCCTTGATCGTCTGGGCGAGCACGACGCAAGGCTGTCCCGGGTGACGCCTGGCCTCGGCGAAGGCCTCCAGGATCTTGATCATGTCATGACCGCCCACGTCGGCGATGGCGGCCTGCAGCATCTCGTCCGAGAGATCAGTCACGGCCCGGTCGATCTCGGCGGACAGCTCTCCGTCGGGCAGCGTGGCGAGCGCCTTGCGTACGGAGCCCGCCGGCTTTCGCAGGAGGGCCTGGTACTCGGCACTGGACATCGCGTCGAGTCGCTGTCGCAGGGGCGGGCCGCCGGGCCGTGAGAAGAGAGTCTCGAGGCGGCACCCCCAGCGCAGCTCGATCACGTGCCAGCCCGCGGCGGCGAACCACTGCGCGAGCTGGCGCGGCCGCGCGTCGGGCGTGAGGCGATCGAGGCTCTGTCGATTGACGTCCACCATCCACAGGACATTTCCGAGCCCACCGAGCGGCTCCTCGAGGAGTGCTTCCCAGACATTGCCTTCGTCGAGCTCCGCGTCGCCCACCACGGCGATGAAGCGCTCGGGCGAGCGCACCTGCCAGTGGTCCTCGACATAGCGCGAGGCGAGGGCGCCGAAAAGCGTGCTGGCGGCGCCGAGGCCCATGGAGCCGGTCGAGAGATCCACGATGGCGGGGTTCTTGCGGCGGCTCGGATAGGCCTGCAGGCCGCCGAAGACACGCAGGCTCCGGAGATCCTCCGCGGTGAGGCGCCCGCGCAGGTACTCGATGGCATAGAAGGCCGGCGAGCCGTGGGCCTTGGTCGCCACCACGTCGCCCGCGCGGAGCTCCGCGAAGTACAGCGCGGTCATGAGGCTGACCACCGAGGCCGAGGAGGCTTGATGGCCGCCCACCTTGGTGCCGTCGGGATTGGGCCGGGAATTGGCGTGGTGGACCATCAGCGTGGAGAGCCAGAGCACCCGGCGCTGGATTTGCTCGAGCAGGACGGGGTCGGGAGTAGGCACGGGCTCGACGGTCATGGATTCATTACCTTAGCGCATTCCGCCGCGTCTGGTATGGTATCGGCGCCCGTGGATCTCTTCTCCCTTCCCGCCCTGGGCGCGCTCTGCGCGCTGGGATCCGGTCTGACGTGGGCGGTGACGAGCCTGCTCATCCGCACCGTGTGCCCTCCCCTGAGCTCGGTGACGGCGAGCGCGATCCGCGCGCTGCTGGGGGGAAGCCTCCTCCTCGTCTGGGTACTCCTGACGGGCGGCGTGGGGCGGCTGGCCTCGATGGGCGAGACCAACTTCCTGCTGCTCGTGGTCTCCATCGTGCTCGCCATCGCCATCGGCGATGTGCTGTTCTTCGAAAGCCTCCGCTTCATTGGCCTGGCGCGCGCCATGACCGTGTCCATGGTCTATCCGCTCATGAGCGCCGTGATGGCGGCCATCTTCCTCGGCGAGCCGCTGACCGCCCGCATGGGCGTGGGATCGCTGGTGACCGTCCTGGGACTTGCCCTTATCGTGCGCGCCCGTTCCGGTGCGCCGCCTCGCGAGGAGCGCTTCGCGCTCGGAATGGTCGCCGCCATCACGGCGGCCCTGGCCTGGGCGGGATCGCTCCTGGTCCTCAAGCCCGCCATGGGAGCGCTCGATCCCGTCACCGCCCAGGCGGTGCGTCTGCCCCTGGCCGGGGTCGTGCTCCTGGCCACGCCGTGGGGCTGGGAAGCTCCTCGCCACGTGCGGGCGGCGGATCGTGCCACCCTCTGGCGCGTCGTGCTGCTCGGGCTCTTGACCGCGGCGAGCTCCGTCCTCTTCGTGACGGGTATCAAGTGGGCGGAGGTGGCCGTGGCCGCAGTGCTCTCCTCGACCGCGCCCCTCTTCGCCCTGCCGCTGGGGCTCATCTTCCTGCGCGAGCGAGTGACGGGGGTTGCGGTGGCCGGCACGGTGATTACCCTGGCCGGCCTGGCGATCTTGCAGCTCTAGGACCCGCTAGGCAGACCTCGCATATCGTAGATCCCAGGTCTCCAATAGCAACTTTACCCCGCGGAGTAGAGATGGCCGAAATGGCTGGTTTCCCGGACCGATCCTCGTAAACCGTACTTTGGCATCATCGTGCTACCCTCGCCCAATGCTTGATATCTGGCGGTACATAGACCAGCCGAGCTCTAGTTGGGCAGACCAGTGGTGCGCCCCTCGATGAAGACGACTTGGGGGACAGTTATCATGAGACTGCCGATCAGAGGGCTCCCGGTCGTCGCGGCCGTCTTTCTTCTCGTCGCGCCAGGCGCCGCCCACGCGCAGCAGCCGGTGATGCCGGTGATCGGGTTCCTCGGCACCTCGACGGCCGCGGCCTGGGCAGGCTACGTGGCCGGGTTCCGTCAGGGGCTCAGCGAGGCCGGCTATGTCGACGGCCGCAACGTCACGATCGAATTCCGCTGGGCGGAGGGCCGATCCGATCGATTGTCGGCGCTCGCGGCTGATTTGGTCGGCCGTCGGGTGACCGTGGTCGTCACAAGCACTGGAGTGGCTGCGGCGCTTGCCGCGAAGGCCGCGACCCCGACCATCCCTGTCGTTTTCGTGATGGGGGCCGACCCGGTCGAGTTCGGTCTCGTCGCCAGTTTCAATCGGCCGGGCGGCAACCTCACGGGCGTAAGTTTCTTGCTCAATGTGCTCGTGCCGAAACGGCTGCAGGTGCTGCACCAATTGGTGCCGACAACCAGAGCCATCGGCGTGCTCGTTCACCCGAACAACCCCAATGCCGTGTCCGACACGAAAAATGTCGAGGCGGCGGCCCGCGCGCTCCGGCTGCGGACCCATGTCGTGACCGCCCGAACCGAACGCGACTTCGATGCGGCATTCGCCATCGTGATCGCAGATGTGCTCACTGCCGAGCATCGCGAACGAATCGTGGCCCTCGCGACAAGGAATCGGCTACCGGTGATTTCCGAGTTTCGGAACTTCGCTGACTCCGGCGCCCTCCTTACGTATGGTTCCAGCGGGCCCGACGCCGGCCGACGCGCCGCGTACTTTGTGGACAAGATTCTCAAGGGCGCGAACCCCGCCCATCTACCCGTCGAGCAGCCGACCAAGTTCGAGTTGGTCATCAATCTTAGGGCCGCGAAGGCTCTTGGGCTGGCGATCCCGCCGTCGCTACGATTACGGGCGAACCACGTCATAGAGTCAGTTCACGCTGCCCAACATCACGCTGCAGCGGACTGGCCGCTCGCCCTGCTCGCGCCCCGGGCGCTGAGCGGTACGTTCGACGCACGACGAACCAATCGACGGTAACAGCTCCGCTTGAGAGGATAAGCGATGATGAGACGGCGGCTCTTCCTGGCGAGTGCGCTGAGCGCGTTCGGCCTTTCCCAAACGCAAGTGGCTCGCGCCGCGGAACGGCGGACGGCTCAGGTGGCTGAGCCGCTCGTCTGGCCGGTCGTCAGCTTACCGCCGAACGGCATTCGATCCTTCGCCGGTCACACCAACACGGTCGTGGATATCGCCGGCCGGATCGGGACACCACCGAGCCTCGTGATCTTCAGCGAGGGCAATCACTTGATGGTCCTGCTCAGCAAGGACATTGTCGGTGCGTTCGCGACATGGGCCAAAGCACAACCGCACTATGCGGATCTCAACCTGGACAACGTCGTGGTCGTGACCCTGCCGCAGCCGATCGTCGTCCAAATGGTGCGCACGGGCGCAGTCGCGCTCGGCAATCTCACGATCGACTTCACCCGTGCGTCTGGCCTCTACCCTGATATCGTCATGGGTGGACCGGCCCCGCTGCAGGAATTGTACAAACTCGGAGTTCTCCAGCCGCAGGCCCGTTACTTCTCGCGGAATCGCGGCCGCGCGCTGCTTGTCCGCAAGGGCAATCCCCTCCGGATTCGTGGCCTTGCCGACGTGGCGCGTACTGGCGCCCGCGTCGCGCAAGCTGATTCGGTCGAGGCAGGCGCGCGCGCCGGCAACCGCGCCGCGATCGAAGGGCTGGTGGGAAAGCCGGCCGCCGACGCCTTCTTCGCCAATGAGGTCGAGCACTTTCCCGGCCGCCTCGGTATCACTCATCGGGATGTCCCCGAGATGGTCGCGCGTGGCTATGCCGACGTGGGCCTCACGCAGTACCATCTCATTTCATATTGGGCGCGCACCTTCCCCAATCAATTCGTGTTGGTGCCCATCGCGGGAGCGGAGCGATTTCCCGTCAAGATCGCCTTTGGCCGTGTCATTGGCCCGCTGCGCGCCCAGGCGGCGAAGGCGTTCGAGGAATTCTTCTTCAGCCAGGCGAGGGACGTCTATCCTCGATATGATTTCGCGCGGATGACTGACGACGAGTATGGAGCGGTGTTAGCGCTCGATTGATCGATGAGTAATGGAACGAGGCCGCAGCGCCTGTCAGCAAAGATCGACAGCTGAAAGTCGCAGTCCTTGCCGCCTGGTCGATGTCCTTGGCGAGTAGGGCTTGGTCCGCCTGCCAAGGGTCTCAGGTGATCGATCAATGACCGATGAGCAACTCCCGGATATCGGAGGTGGACTGGACCTCAGGATGTCTGTTGAAAGGGCGGCTCACGATCACTGTGCAGGCGGACACGGTCTCGATCTCACGGCCAGCGGGTGGAGGACGTCGATCGCCCACCCCACGTCCAGGCGCTCTCCGAGCCAGCCGGCGCACGCCGTCCGCGCGTCGATGTGAAGGCCCTGGGCGTCGTGACGCGCCCGGAGAAGCTTGATGGGATCGTCGGGGACCCGCGGCAGGTGGCGGCACCTCGGGGAGCGGGCGGCCGTCCGGCCGCCGGAACCGCAGCGCCCCGTCAGGTCCGCGCGCGACCTGATAGCCCTCCTCGTGCACCGCCCGATGATGCCGGCGACACAGCAGGGCGAGGTTGAAGAGGGTGGTCGGGCCGCCGTGGGCCCAATGGCGGAGATGATGCCCCTGGGTGAAGCGCACGCCGCACCCCGGGAAGCGGCAGCAGCCTTGGTCCCGATGGTGGAGGGCACGGCGTAAAGCCGGAGGAATCGTCCGGGTCCGGGCCCCGATCTCCACTAAGCGCCCTTTGTCGTCGTGGCGGATCACCACCCGGCTCGCGTCACACGCCAACCGCCGGGACGTTTCTGCAGAAACGTGAGTACCCCCCTCGAGGACGGACTGGCCTGGGCGCTCCGGATCGGCCAGCACCTGGGCGTCGACGTGGACCACTACCTGGTAGCGCTCACCCGAAGTGCCGGGATCGAGGCCGTGGTGCAGGGCCGTCTCCGCGAGCAGGGCCAGCGCATCCGCCTGCTGCTGATAGACCGGGGGCGTTTCCGCGGAAACGTCCCCGAAACCTGCCGAGGCCCTGGCCCGCTCTCGGGCCCGCTGATAGAGGCTCTCGCGGGCGGCGGCCAGGACTTGCATGACCAGCGCTCCCACCTCCGGCTCGAGCCGCCCCCGCAGCACCACCATGCCGTCCTCGTCCTGATACACGTGCAGGGCTCGCATCGCGTGCCGGCGCTTCGTCTCCCGCGCCTCGGCCCGCCGATCCACGCACCGCCACCCGCGCACGATCCGCTCGACGTGGGCAGCCGTGCCGGCGCGCCCCACCACAAGCAGGCGGGCTTCGGTCTCCGGCGTGGCCACGCGGGTCAGGGCGCGGACCTTGGCGTAGGACAGCTCCCCGCGGCCAAGGGCCTCGGCCAGGAGCGGCAGCGTGCCGAGCGCGCGGGCCACTCGGACCCGCTCCCGGGCCGCGCCCAGGTCGAGCCCCACCCGCCAGGAGAGCCAGGCCGCGCAGGAGCGGAAGCCCGTGTTCCAGCCGCCGCGGGCGTCGAATGCTCGGATCAGCTCGAGCAGGCGCGCGGTGGCGGCGTCGAGATGGGCGGACAGCTCGGCGATCTCGTCGCCGAGTCGGTCCAGCGCCGAAACAGGTTGCTGAGTAGATAGCGAATGGATCTGCATGGGGAGACCCTCCTGTTGAAACAACTCTATCCCCTGATTTTCGAGCCATCTGGAGGCGCCAGAACGTGCGATCTCGAGCCGAAAATCTTTTTTGCTCCGATCGCATCCAGCTGTCGACCGGTGAGCCCGTGAGTGCCTCTGGGCTGACGCTATCTGAAGATTGCCGGAGAATGACCGGGGCGCGGCGACGAAGCTGTCAAGCGGCAAAATGATTTGTGGTGTATCCGCGCAGATACCCGCGCAGGCGCGCGGGGGCAACAAACGAGCCAGGCGTGTCGCAGGTCGGCCCCTCACCCTGCCCTCTCCCCAGAGGGGAGAGGGATGCAGTGGAACCGATCAAGCGTGCTTGCGGAGCTCCAGGCGGCCGATCTGGCGGCGGTGGACCTCGTCGGGGCCGTCGGCGAAGCGCAGGGTGCGCGAGTGCGCCCACATGGAGGCCAGGGGAAACTCCTGGCTCACCCCGCCGCCGCCGTGAAGCTGCATGGCGCGCTCGACCACGGCCAGGGTGATGTTCGGCACGGCCACCTTGATCTCGGCGATGGCCTGCTTGGCCGCCTTGTTGCCCACCGTGTCCATCATGTAGGCGGCGTGTAGGACGAGAAGCCGCGCCTGATCGATCTCGATGCGCGACTGCGCGATGCGCTCGAGGGTGATGTCGTTGTCGGCGAGCGGCTTGCCGAAGGCGATGCGCGTGGTCGAGCGACGGCACATCAGCTCCAGGGCGCGCTCGGCCACGCCGATCTGGCGCATGCAATGATGAATGCGCCCGGGCCCCAGGCGGCCCTGGGCGATCTCGAAACCCCGCCCCTCTCCCAGGAGCATGTTGGAGGCGGGGACGCGCACGTTCTCGAAGACGACTTCCCCGTGGCCGTGGGGCGCGTCGTCGTAGCCGAAGACCTTCAGCATGCGGAGGATCTTGATGCCGGGCGCGTCGCGCGGCACCAGGATCATGGACTGCTGCTTGTACCGGTCGGGGTTCTTGGCGTCGGTCTTGCCCATGAAGATGAGGATCTTGCAGCGGGGGTCTCCGATACCCGAGGTCCACCACTTGTGGCCGTTGATCACGTAGTGGTCGCCGTCCCGCGTGATGCTGGACTCGATGTTGGTGGCGTCCGAGGAGGCGACCTTGGGCTCGGTCATGGCGAAGGCGGAGCGGATCTTGCCTTCGAGGAGCGGCTCCAGCCACTGCTTCTTCTGCTCGGGCGTGCCGTAGCGCTCGATGGTCTCCATGTTGCCGGTGTCGGGGGCCGAGCAGTTGAACGACTCGGGCGCGATGGGCGAGCGCCCCATGATCTCGCAAAGGGGTGCGTATTCGAGATTGGTCAGCCCCGCCCCCCGCTCGCTCTCGGGGAGGAAGAGATTCCAGAGGCCGCGCTCCCGCGCCTTGGCCTTGAGCTCCTCCATGATGGGCGGGATCTGCCATCGCGTCGGCCCCTGATCGAGCTGCTCGGCGAAGACGGGCTCCGCCGCGTAGACGTGCTTGTTCATGAAGTCCGTGAGCTGCTCCATGTACATCTTCGTCTTCTTGGAGTATTCGAATTCCATCGGCGGTCCCCCCCGGGCCTGGCTCAAGGATTCGTGAAGTGTGTGGCCCTAAATAGACACCATCCGGCCGCCCGACGCAATGGAGTCGAGCACGGCATCGAGGACGACCTGCGCGCGGAGGCCGTCCTCGAAGGACGGCGACGCGCTCTGGCCTTTGCGCGCGGCGGCGAGGAAGCGCTTCACGAGCGGCGCAATGGTCGTCTTGCCGACGACCTCCATGGCGTCGCCCTCGCCCGCGCTCTTGGGCAGCCCGGCGGGCACCTTGACAGGCGCGGAGCTGGCTCCCTTGCCGCCGTGGCGCAGCTCTCCGCGCCACCAGCGAGGCGTTTCCCGATCGAGACGGTACAGGAGCGCTCCTTCCGTGCCGTACGCTTCGAGCGTCTGCTCGTTCACGCCGTAGGCCGCGCGACTCGCCGTCAGCGTCACCTGCGCGCCCGAAGCGAGCTCGCCTGTCACCGCGCAGTAGTCCTCGGCGTCCGCGGGCTTCTCGCCGCCGGGCATGGTACGGGTGGGATGCGCCATGCCGGCCTGGGCGGTCAGGCGCTTGAACTCGCCGAAGTTCCAGCAGGCGAGATCGATGAGGTGAACGCCCATGTCCCCCATCGCCCCATGGCCGGCCTGGGCCCGATCCATGCGCCAGGTCGACGGCACCGCCTCATCGGCGAAGCGCGGGGCGAAGTGGCGGAGGTTGACGTGAAAGAGCCGGCCGAGCACTCCCGCCTCGACCATGGCGTGGAAGCGTTGCATGGCGGCCGGATAGCGGAAGTTGAAGCTCGTCATGGCCGTGCGGCGGGCCCGCTGGGCCGCTTCGACCATGGACCGGGCCTGCCCCGCGTTCATGGCGAGCGGCTTCTCGCAGAGCACGTGGCAGCCCGCCCCGAGCGCGGCGAGGGCGATGGCCTCGTGAGAGGCGGGCGGGGTGGCGATCACCACGATCTCCGGCTTGGCCTCCGTCAGCATCCGTTCCCAGCGGTCGAACACCCGAGGCACGCCGTAGCGCTCCGCCACGACCTGCGCGGCCGCCTCGTCGCGCTGGCAGACGGCGATCACTTCACAGCCGTGAGCCTGGAAGGCGGGGATATGGGCGCGACCGAAGCCGAGCCCCACGATGCCGACGGTGAAGGACTTGCGGGACATGGGTCAGGTCTCCTCTCGGGGCGGGAAGCGGAGGGTGACGTCACGCTGGGGGGACGGGATGGCGATCCCCGCGTCCTTGAACGCGGCATTGACGGCGACGCCGAGCCGGCTCTTGACGATCAGCCAATCCTCGAACCGGTCCGTCCAGGCGCGGATCTCGAAGTCGAGGGTGCTGTCCCCGAAGTCCTTGAACAGCGCGAGAGGCGCCGGCTCGGGAATGACCCCGGGCACGGTCAGCGCCGTGGCCCGCAGGAGATCGAGCACCCGCTCGGGGTCTGCCCCGTAAGACACGCCGATCGGCAGGTCGATGCGACGCCGGCGGTCCGACAGGGTCCAGTTGGTAACGCGGTCGGAGATGAAGGTCGCATTGGGCACGAACACCTCGGCGCCCGGCCAGGTTCGGACGGTGGTGGAGCGGATGCCGATGCGGCGGACAATCCCTTCGAGGTCGCCCAGCTGGACCACATCGCCGACCTGGATGGGGCGCTCCAGCAGCAGGATGATGCCCGACACGAAATTGTTGACCACGGACTGCAGCCCGAAGCCCACGCCCACCCCGAAGGCGCCCGTGAGGAAGGTGACGCGGTTCATGTCCACGCCCAGAGCGGCCGCGGCGAAGAGAAAACCCACGAGCAGGATGGCGTAGTGAACGAGCACGGAGAGCGCATAGGGCAGCCCCCGCGCCAGCAAGAGTCGAGGGTAGATGTCCTCCTCGAGCACGAAGCGCACCAAGCGCGAGGCGAGGAAGGCCAGGGCCACCGTGATGACGAAGGCGAGGACGTCCCCCAGCGAGATCGTGAGAGCACCTCGCGTGACTGAGGCGGCGAGGCTGCCGTACAGGAAATCGCGGGCGGGATCGAGCAGGCTCAACGCGTCTAGCGTCGAGGCCACCCACAGGAACACCGCCGCCCACCGGAGAAGCCGAAGAATCCGGCGCTCGAGCAGCGCCCGGTGACGCCGGACCATCTGAAGCGTAATGAGCGGCCAGTTGCGGAGCGCCCAGGCGAGCAGGCCGTCAGCCACTCGGACGGCGGCATAGAGCAGCATGGCGGCATAGCCGCTCCGGAGCACCCCATCGCCGATGAGCCGCGCGATCGGCATGTATCCGGCGGCGCCGAGCCCGAGCGCGAGCAGGAGCGCCGCGAGGGCGATCCACAAGAGCGGCGGAGGCACCACCACTCTGGATGAGGGGGGCACGGAAGGGGCCGCGGCCTCGCGAGCGGTGGCACGGCGGCGGGCCAGAACTCGCTCGATCATGACCACCGCGACGGCGACCAGCATCTCGACCACGAACATTCGCTGCTCGAGGCCGGGCACGTCGAGGGCGAGCTCACGCACGCGGTTGACCAGGAAGAAGGCGCCCAGAGCGAAAAACCCGATGGGAGGCGTGGGCGCCGTCAGTCGTCGCAAGATGCGGATGACCGGCACCAGCATGAGGAGGGCCACCGCGTTGCGCAGGACGAGCGGCGGCCGGGGATAGAGCCAAAAGGTGGCCATGAGAGCGAGGACGAGCGCCGCGGAGATCGGGAACTGGAAGATCTGGGCCACGCGGGCCAGGTCTGGATCGTCTTCGCTCCACTGCCGCGCGCGACGATGTCCGATCCGGAGGAAGATGAGCAGGGCCACGAAGACGAAGGCGTGGACGATGGCTCGTTCCCGGCGGTCGGCCATGAACTGTGCCAGGAGCCTACTTTCGCTGGCCAGTCCCGCCCACAGTTTGCCGGGGACTTCCCGCCAGGGCACGGGCCCTCGATCGGCGTCGCGCCACACCGGCGGGCTGTCGCGCCGGAAGAGCATCGCCAGATCCAGTCCGCGCGCCCGGGCCACTCGCGCCTGCGCGTCCTGGACGAGGGCCAGCTGCTGGGCCACGCGGGCCTGGAGACTCAGGATATAGGCCCGCCGGGCCAGCGCCGTGCTCCGGCTGAGGCCGATGGCGGTGGTGGTGACGTCGATGCGCTGGAGCACGGTCGAGGGCGCCTGCGAGCGCCGCGCCTCATCGCGCGTGCGCGCCCACTGATCGGCGAGCCGGTTGAGGCGGTCGAGCTCGCTCTCGATGACGGTCGCCTCGCGGGTCAAGAGGTCTGACCACGCCGCGAGTTCCGTCGCGATGCCCCGCCATGCGTCCGCGAGATTGGTCAGCACGACCAGGGTGGACTCGGAGTCGAGCAGCCGCTGAGTCTCGGTCAGCTGGCGATGGATGCGGTCGGCCATGGCGGGCAGCCGAGCCTCGATATTCGCGAGATCGGCGCTGGTGGCCAGCCGCTCGTCGAGCGCCTTGAGGGAGACTCCGACCTCCTCCGACCGCGCGGAGATTTCCGGCACGGCAATGGGCGGGGGGGAGGAAGACGTGTCCTGAGCCCGAGCCGGCTGAAGAAGGACGCAGAGGAGGAAAAATCCGGCCAGGGCGACGGCGAGGCGGCCGCGCCCACCTGTCCGGCCGCGTGGCTGCTCGATCATCGACGAGTCCTCACGTCCTGAAGGTTCACGCGGCCTGGACTCCGCGGCGGGAGTATAACGCACCCTTTGCGCCGGATACGGTAGTATCCCGCCACCATGATGCTCCTCGCAGATCCGCTGCCTCATCTGGTCGCCGTCGCGCGGGCGGTGGGCGAGCCCGGTCAGCCCGACGCGCTCTTCGCAGCCCTCGATATCGCCATGGGCGGCGTCATCGGCCACAAGCTCTTCACCGTGCTTGTCTACCATGCCGACGCCGCGCAGTCGGAGCGTCGATACACGAATCAGCCCGCGGCCTATCCGGTGGGTGGGCGCAAGCCCGTCACGCCCTCGGCGTGGACGGAGCGGCTCTTCAAGGAGCGGCGTCCGTATGTGGGCCGGACGGCCGACGATATCCGCGCCGTCTTCTTCGACCACGAGCTGATCCTCTCGCTGGGCTGCCAGTCGGTGCTCAACGTGCCCGTCGTCTGGAACGGGCGAACGCTCGGCACGATCAACCTCCTGCACGAGGCGGGCTGGTACGACGAGAGAGATCTCCCGGTGGCTACTGCCTTCGCGGCCCTGGCCGTGCCCGGCTACGTCGAGCTGCTCCGGCGTTCTGCGCCGGCATCGCCATGAGAGCACGAACGGCCTTGACACGGGCGAGGCCCTACCCGATAGTCGCGCTCGCGCCCCTACCGAAGCTGACTTCCTCGCACAGGAGGCTCTACATGGGTCAACGTCGACCGCACAGGTGGTGGCTTCTCGCCGCGCTCCCGCTTTTTACTCTCGGAGCCATCCTGGGTGCCACAGGGGGGCCCGCGGAGGCCCAGCAGGCTGTCACGATCTCCGTGATCGACGTAGCCGGTGATCTCAGCTCGGTTCAGGTGATCCTGGACAACTACAAGAAGGCCTTCCCGAACAAGGTCAAGGAGATCAAGACGCAGCGGGCTCCCGAGCCCGAGCTGCCCGCCAAGATCAAGGCGCAGCAGGATGCCGGCCGGCTCGATATCAACCTCATCATGACCGGACAGTCCGCGGCCTCCCAGCTCGTCTCCGCGGGCCAGCTCGTCAAGCTCTTCCCCACGTACGACAAGATGTTCCCACGGGACGAGCTGACCGACGCCGGCCGGGCCCTGCAGGACGAGGCGGAGGGGTACCTGCTGCCGTCGGTGGTCAGCAATGGCGGCCCCGTCTTCATCTACAACCCGAAGAAAGTGCCGAATCCGCCGAAGACGGCCGAGCAGCTCCTGGCCTGGGCCAAGGCCAATCCGGGCAAGTTCCTCTACGCCCGTCCCGCCAACAGCGGCCCGGGGCGCTCCATCCTGGCCGGCATGTCCTACGTCCTCAAGGACAGGGACCCGAAGGATCCGGAGAAGGGCTGGGACAAGACGTGGGCCTTCCTCAAGGAGCTCGGGCAATCGATCGAGTACTACCCCACAGGGACGGGCTTCACGCTGAAGGAGTTCGCCCAGGAGCAGCGGTGGATGATCGCCGGCATCATGGAGTGGGACATGAAGCCGCGCGCCGAGGGCATGATCCCTCCGGAGTCCAAGATCACCATCCTGGAGAACACGACCTTCGTGATCGATGGGCACTACTGGGCCATCCCCAAGGGCGTCTCGCCCGCCGAGCTGGAAGTGATCCTGGACCTCATGAAGTTCATGCGCCGGCCCGAGCAGCAGGTCCTGACGTGGCGCGCTTTCATCGGGCCCTCCATCAAGGCGGCCACCCTGGACAAGGCCCCGCCGGATCTGCAGACCTACGTGAAGGAGATCTGGCGGCCGGAGTACGACGAGATCGGGAAGAAATGGAAGGTGACGCCCATGCTCGAGGTGAAGAAGCTGAACTATGCCATCGAGCGATGGGACAAGGAGGTCGGGGCGCAAAAGATCAAGAAGCAGTGAGCCAGCCGCTCCACTCGCTGCGCTTTCGACTGACCAAGCGCTTCGGGGCGAAGACGGTCCTCCACGACTTCGCTCTCGAAGTGCGCGGCCGCCAATTCGTCACCTTCCTGGGGCCGAGCGGGTGCGGCAAGTCGACGGCGCGGAACATCATCGCGGGCTTGATCCCGGCCAGCGATGGAGAGGTATGGGTCGATGAAGAGCGCATCGACCACCTTCCCCCGGAGAAGCGGGGGTTCGGGATGGTCTTCCAGAACTACGCCCTCTTCCCTCATCTGACCGTCTTCGGCAACATCGCCTTCGGCCTGCAGCTCCAGCACCGGCCCGCTCCCGAGATCCGAGAGGCCGTGCGCGCGATGCTCGACCTCGTGCAGCTCCCGGGACTCGAGGAGCGCTACCCCAGTCAGCTCTCCGGAGGCCAGCAGCAGCGGGTGGCTATCGCGCGGGCCCTCGTCCTGCACCCGCGCCTGCTCCTCATGGACGAGCCCCTGTCCAACCTGGACGCCAAGCTTCGAATCGAAATGCGGGCGGAGATCAAGCGCATCCATGCCCGCCTCGGCCTCACCTCCGTGTACGTCACCCACGATCAGGCGGAGGCCCTCTCGCTCTCCGACTGGGTCGTGGTCATGCGGGACGGCGTGGTGATCCAAGCGGGTCCACCGTCCGAGATTCACGACCGGCCGCAGAGCCTCTTCGTGGCCGACTTCATGGGGTTCCGCAACTTCTTCCCCGTGGAGATCACCGCCGCCGACTCCGACGGGGTGGAGGGCACGGGCCATGGCATGAGCATGAGGGGACGAGCGCGCCACCCATTGGCGCCGGGCGCCGCCGCGGTGGCCGCCATCCGTCCTGACGACGTGGAGCTCGGCCAGGAGGGCGGGGGCGCCAATCGATTCCGGGGCAAGGTCGAGCTCGTCGAGTATCTCGGGCGGGAGAACGAGGCGGTCCTGACCCTGGAGGCCGGGCCCAAGGTGTGGATGCGCACGCCGCGCTCCCTGGCCCCCGATGAGTCGGTGACCGTGACCTTCCCGGCCGACAAGGTGATCTTCCTGCCGCCGGAGCCTGCCGCATGAGACGGCGCCGCGCTGGCGAGGCGAGCGAGCTCGACGCGATGGCCGTTGCCTGCCTCCTGCCGTCGCTCCTCTACGTCGTGGTCATGTTCGTCTACCCGTTTCTCAACGGGATCTACCTGAGCCTGCGCCCGTCCAAGCAGAGCGGCCTCGGCCTCGCCAACTACGTTGCCTTTTTCACCGACGAGTGGCAGTACCGCACGGTGTGGATCACCTTCAGCATCGCCGTCCCCAACACCGTCGTGGTGGTGGCCGTCGCCCTGCTCCTGGCCTACGGAATGCGACGGGGGATCTGGCTCGAGCGGACAATCACCACCATCCTGGTGCTTCCCATCTCCCTCGGCATCATCCTCCTCGCCGAGGGCATTCTGGGATTCTACGGAGGCCGCGGCTGGTTCAACCAGATCCTCCTGGCCGCCGGCTTGCTCCAGGAGCCCCTGACCCTCACCCACAACTACACCGGCGTGATGCTGTCGCTCTTCATGCAGCAGTTTCCCTTCTGCTTCCTCATGCTCCTGGGCTACATCTCGGGTATCGATCCCAGCATCGAAAATTCCGCGAGGACCCTGGGGGCGGGGCCGTGGATCGTCTTCTCCAGGGTGATGTTCCCTCTGATCGCGCCGGGACTGGCCATCGCCTTCGCCCTCGTGTTCGTCCTGAGCTTCGGCGTATTTCCCTCGGCCATCCTGCTGGGCCAGCCCGCCGGGGCCACCCGCACGATTGCCATCGCCGCCTACCAGCAGGCCTTCGAGCACTACGACATGTCGTACGCCTCGGCCATCGCGGTGGTCATGGGCCTGTTCCAGCTCGCGGGGCTTGTCGTCATCGTTCTCCTCAGGCGACGACTGGTGATGGCGCCCACCATGGGCGTCGGGAAGCGCTGAGCCACCGTGAACCAGTCAACATGCGAGGCACCGCGTGAGATGAATGTGGTGGGGGGGCCTGGGGGAGGAGCGACGCCGCTCCCCCCCAGATCAAATTGATGCGCGGGCGTCTATGGAGCCTGGCCCTCTACATGTTCGTCCTGGGGTTCATCCTGAACCTCCTGGGTATCGTCAGCCATGTCGTGGTCAGCGCCTTTGCCAAGCGATGGTTCGGGACGCCCGTGCCCGCCAGATTCACCACGGAATGGTTTCAGTATGCGTGGACGAACTTCGACCTCGGTCGCGTGCTCGGGGTGACGGTCTTCGTGGCTCTCTCCGTCGTGCTCCTGGCCCTGCTCCTCGGATTCCCGGCCGCCTATATCCTCGCCAGGAGGAATTTCCGGGGCAAGGCCCTTCTGCTTCTGCTCTACTTCCTGCCCCTCCTCATCCCCCAGATGACCTACGGGATTCCCCTCGCCACGACGATGTACCGCTACGCCATCGGGGGGACGGTGACGGGAGTCATCCTCGCCAACCTCGTGCCCATGGTTCCCCTGGCCGTTTTCATCCTGATGCCGTTCATCGAGCAGATCAGCGTGAATCTCGAGTGGGGGGCGGCCATGATGGGCGCCAATCGCATCCAGGTCTTCCGCCGCGTCCTGTTTCCGCTGACCGTGCCCGGCCTCCTCACCGCGGGAATCCTGATTCTCGTGAACACCGTCTCGAATTTCGAGCTGACCTTCCTCGTCTCCGGGGCGGGCTCGCAGACCCTCGTCGTCGCTCTCTTCTACAATGTCTTCGCGGGCGGCGTCCGGCCCGTGTACTCCGTCGACGCCATGGCCGTGATGTACATGGTCACCGTCATGCTCGTCCTGCTTGTCGCCCTGCGCTTCGTCCGGCCCACCCAGATGGTCTTCCGCCTCGATCAACCCCGCCGGTAGGCGCGGTGGCGCCCCGATCTCTCGGGATCCGGAGACCGGGGCGCGCCTGCGGTCGTGTTACTTCGCGCTGGCCGCCTTCTTGTCCTTGTGGAGCTTCGCCTTGTCGTGGTTGACCTCGCGGCGGTCCTCGCGGCGGTCGCGATTGTCCTCGCGGAGATCCTTGCGATCGTTGTGGAGGTCTTTCCGGTCACGGTAGAGGTCGCGCCGATCGCCGCGGATATCCTTGCGGTCGCCGGCGATCTCCGCTCGGTCCTTCTTCACGGCCTCGGTGTTGCCCGCGGCCTTGTCCTGCCGGAGCTGCTTCTCGTCCTGCCGGAGGTCGCGCCGGTCCGAGTATAGATCCTTCCGGTCACTGCGGATGTCCTGCTTGTCCTGCGTGATGTCGCGCCGGTCCTGTCTGATGTCCCGCCGGTCCTGCTTCAGGTCGCGGCGATCGCGCCGGAGCTCGCGCCGGTCCTGCTGCACCTGCGGATCCGGCGTGGGCGGCGCCGTCGGCGCCGGAGGCGGCGTGGTCTGAGCCCACGCGGCGGGAATCCAGGCGGTCGCGAGGATTGCCCCGCTCGCTACCAAGGTCGTCCATCGAGCCATCGCTATCCTCCATGGGTGAGAGTCACTGCACTGCCGATACGACGCAGGCAGGAACGCAAGCGTTTAGCCCTCAAGAGAGCAAGCTCCGGACCCAGGGGAAATCCTTTGGGGAGCAGGTACTTACACCAGCCTCCTTAAAGTCGATTGGCAGATTCCGTCACCCCCCTGCCGCGCCCCGTCTCCGTGCTACCATGCCGGGCAGCCAACTCAGGGAGGTTCACACCGTGGCAACCGACAGCCAGGCGCAGGAAGTCCTCCTTACCCGCGACGGCCCCGTGGTGACGCTGACCTTCAATCGTCCCGAGGCCCGCAATGCCCTGACGTGGAACATGTACGAGCGGCTCTCCCAGACCTGCGACGAAGTGGACGCCGACGACTCTGTGCGCGTGCTCGTCCTGCGGGGGGCGGGCGGCAAGGCCTTCGTGGCGGGCACCGACATCTCGCAGTTCAAGAGCTTCAAGACCGCGGAGGACGGCATCCAGTACGAGCGCGACGGCGAGCGCCGAACGAGCCGGCTCGAGCGCGTGGGCAAGCCCGTCATCGCTCAGATCGAAGGCTTCGCGGTGGGCGGCGGCTTCGCCATCGCTGCCGTCTGCGACGTCCGTATCGCCACCCCCGAGTCGCGCTTCGGGGCGCCGATAGCGCGCACGCTCGGAAACTGCCTCTCCATGGAGAACTACTCGCGCTTCGTGGATCTCTTCGGCCCGTCACGGGTCAAGGAAATGATCATGCGGGCGCGTCTCCTGACGGCGGAAGAGGCCCATGCCGCGGGCTTCGTCCACGAGATCGTGCCCGGCGCCGAGATCGAAGCGCGCGTCACCGCCGTGGCGGCGGAGCTGGCATCTCACGCGCCGATCACGTTGAGGGTAACCAAGGAAGCGGTGCGGCGCATCCAGGAGCGTCGGCGCCTCGAAGGCGGCGACGATCTGATCTCCCTGACCTATACCAGCGCCGACTTCCGCGAAGGCATGAGCGCCTTCCTCGAGAAGCGCCCACCCCGGTGGACTGGCAAGTAGGCGCGTCCATGATCCGCAGCGTTCCTGGACGCACCCCGCGCGTGCACCCCGCCGCCTGGGTCGATCCTTCCGCCCAGGTTATCGGCGACGTCACCATCGAGGAAGGCGCCAGCGTCTGGCCGCTCAGCGTGCTCCGGGGCGATCAGGACAACTACGTCACGCTCGGCCGGAACTCCAATGTCCAGGACAACTCCGTGCTGCACGTCACGCCGGAGTTTCCCTGCATCGTGGGCGCCGGCGTCACCATCGGCCACCGCTGCGTGGTCCACGCCTGCACCATCATGGACAACGTGCGGATCGGCATCGGGGCTGTGGTGCTCACGGGCGCCGTGGTCGAGGAAGGCGCGCAGGTAGCCGCGGGGGCCGTGGTGCCGGAGGGCAAGGTGGTGCCCGCGGGCTGGCTCGTCATGGGCGTGCCCGCCAAGCCTATTCGCAAGATGAGTCAGGACGAGGTCGAGGACATCCTCAAGAACGCGCGCGACTACCTCGAACTCTGGCACCGCGACTACCGAGGGCGGGGATAAGGGTCCATCTGCTTCGTTGCCGCCCTCGGCCGCACGCTCAACGTAGAGAGACTACGCCTCGCGTGCGGCCTTCGGGCGCCGCCGCGCATCTGGGCCCTTCTCCCCGCCCTCGGCACGGTGGGCCGCTCAGGGTGCGCCGGGAGGCGCTCCGAGGTTGCGGGAGACCTCGATGTCCCGGCTCTGGTCGCGTGTGCGCGTGGGGCTCAGGATCATCTCCTCCACCACCGTGCGCGCGGGCAAGGTGACGCAGAGGAGGATGGCCTGCGCCACGTCCTCGGGCAGCATCATGGTGGCGCGGGCCTTGGCATCGGGGGGCAGCGGGCGCTTGTCGAGGATGGGCGTGTCCACCTCCGCAGGCATCACGGTGGTCGCCCGGATGCCCTTGTCGCGGAGCACGGTGTGAAGGTGCCCCATGAAGTTGAGCACCCCCGCCTTGGCCGCCCCGTAAGGGGCCCCGCCGATCAGCCCGGGCTTCAGGGCGGCCATCGAGCCCACGGTTACGATGGTGCCCCCGCCGTGCTCGATCATGCTCGGCAGCACGGCCTGGGTCAGGGCGAAGACGCCCGTCAGGTTGACGTTGATCACGGCCTCCCACTCGTCCAGGGGCACCCAGCGCGCATTGCGCGCCTTGCTCGAGTGGCCGGCATTATTGATCAAGATGTCCACGCGCCCCTGCTCCTTGATCACCCACTCCGCGAGCGCCCGCCCCTGGACGGGCTTGGCGACGTCGGCCTCGCGGGCCACGGCCTGGCCGCCCGCCTTCTTGATCTCGGCGACGACGGCGTCGAGGGGCGCCCGGCGGCGGCCGGTCACCACCACGTGCGCGCCTTCCGCGGCGAGCATGAGCGCGGTCGACCGGCCTATGCCCGTTCCGGCCCCCGTGACGATCGCGATCTGCCCATCGAGCTGTCCCATGCAGTTCTCCTGATCTATCGCCAGGCCCAGACGGGCTGTTCGAAATGGTCCACGCGCGTCGACTTGCCCCGCGCCACGACTTCGAGCATCTGGTAGATCACGGCCGCGGTCGGCGCGTGGATGAGGGCGCCGAGAATCGGAAGCTGGATCACCGGACGATCGCTTTCGGGAATGGAGACGAGCCGGGGCAGATCAGGCCTCTCCAGGTCGGCGAAGGGCACCCGGTAGAGGCGCGCCACTTCCGAAGGGTTGGGCGTCAACGGACCGAGATGATCGCTCCAGAAGACCACGGGCGTGATGACAAACCCCGAGCGCGTGGGGTAGTCGTCGAGCAGACCCAGCGAGGAGCCCCCGGGCAGACGCAGCCCTACCTCCTCGTCGAGCTCGCGTAGGGCCGCATGTTCCGGGGTCTCCCCCACGTCGACTCGCCCGCCGGGCAACGCCCACTGCCCGGTGTGGGCCCGCAGGGTGGGCGCGCGCTTGGTCAAGAGGAAGCATGCGCGCCCTTCCTCGTCCGCCACGAGGACGACGGCCACCGCCGCCGCCTTGCGGCCGTCGATCGCGACGCCCCGGCGCTCGAAGGCCTGCAGGTTCGCGCGCGCCCGCGCGAGGAAGCCCTCGTCGAAGCGCACGGGGGGCTAGTACGCCGGAAGCTTGCCGGCCTTCGCCCCCGTCTTACGAACCACACCGACCTCTTCGCCGGCCTTGGCGGCCATGAAGCGGCTGTCGCTCGCCAGGGTCACGAACTGATAGCCCTGCTCGATCATCTTCACGGCGTAGGCGGCGGTCGCATTGTGAATGCCCGCGATCACCCCGTGCTTCTTGCACGCTTTGACGATGAGCTGCTGCGCCTCCACCACCGGGGCGTCCGTCTGGTCGAGCCGCGGCTTGAGGCCGAGGGCCAGCGAGAGATCCGAGGGCCCGACGTAGATGGCGTCCACGCCCGGCACGCTCAGGATATCGTCGATGTTCTTGACCGCCTCTGCCGTCTCGATCATGGGCATCACGATGACGTCGTCGTTGGCGTGGTCGCCATAGTCGCCGCCCATGTAGAGGCTCGCGCGCACGGGCCCCCAGCTCCGGTAGCCGCGCGGCGGATACTTGCAGGCCTGCACGAGGGCCTCGGCCTGCTCGCGCGTATTGATCATGGGGCAGATGACGCCGTAGGCGCCCGCGTCGAGAATCTTCATGATGCGCGCCGGATCATTCCAGGGTATGCGAGCGAGCGGGATCACCTCCGTGGTCGAGATGCCCTGGAGCATCGAGACGCCCACCTGGTAGTCGACGACACCGTGCTGCATATCCACCGTCAGCGAGTCGAAGCCCTGATGAGCCATGACTTCCGCCGAGAAGCCCGAGGGAATGGACAGCCAGCCATTGACGACCGCTTCGCCGCGAGCCCAGATCTCCCGCACCGTGTTCTTCCGCACGTGGTTCTCCTTTCGGACGTCGAGCTCCTGCGTTGTGAGGTACCGCGCTATCTAACTCCCCGCCTCGGGCGGCTGTCAAGGACGGCGGGGCGGATAAGCGTCCGTCCAGTGGCGCGCGATGTCCCCACGCCGGGCGAACCAGACCTCTCCGCGGCGCTGGGCATGATCGAGGAAACGCGCGAGCCCGGCCGCGCGGCCCGGCCGGCCCGCGATGCGGCAGTGCAGCCCCACCGACATCATGCGCGGGCGCGTCTCCCCTTCCTCCCAGAGCTGGTCGAAGGCATCCCGCAGATACGCGAAGAAGTCGTCGGCCACCTGCAGCGAGCCCCGCCAGAAGCGGATGTCGTTGGTATCGAGCGCATAGGGGACGACGAGCCAGGGACCGGTGCCGGTCTGCGTCCAGTACGGCAAGTCGTCGGCGTACGAGTCGCTGTCGTAGAGAAAGGAGCCCTGCGCGGCCACGAGCTCGCGGGTATGGACGGACGGGCCGTAGCGGCAATACCAGCCCAGCGGCGTCTGTCCCGTGGAGTCCCGGATCGAGGAGATGGCGCGGCTTATGGCCGCGCGCTCGCTCTTGCGGTCCAGCAGGTAGTGCTCCTCCCAGCGATTGCCATGGGCGCAGATGTCCCAGCCGCGGGCGGTGATCGCCTTGGCCGCCTCGCGATTTCGCTCGAGGGCCACCGCGCAAGCGAAGACCGTGCCCTGGACCTCGTGCTGGTCGAGCACCCGCAAGAGGCGCCAGAAGCCCGCGCGGCTGCCGTACTCGTAGAAGCTCTCGTTGGCGAGATCGCGCTGCTCCGGCGGCACCGGCGAGGGCGCCTCCCCCATGGTCTCGCGCTGGAGCTGACCGTCCTCGACTCGATTCTCGGAGCCCTCCTCGTAGTTGATGACGATGTTCACGGCCACGCGGGCGCGGGCGGGCCAGCGCGCCTCCGGCGGCGTCTCACCATAGCCCACGAAGTTGCGCATCATGGCAGGAGGATAGTCGCAGAGAAGGGGCAACGGCAAGCACGCTGGGCTCGTTGCTCCGCTTTCTTTGCCCGGCCGACGCCCTCACGCTACTATGTCGAGCACCATGACCCTCGAACAGACGCTCGACGACACCCTCAGGCAGGCCATGAAGAACAAGGACGGCCCCACCACGGATGTGGTGCGCATGCTCAAGACCAAGCTTCAGGAGCGCCGCACCGCCAAGGGCTTCGCGGGCGCGGTGAACGACGCCCTCGTGCTCGACGTCATCGGCGCCTACCGCAAGCAGCTCCAGAAGGCCATCGCGGAATACGAGAAGATCGGAGAACGCGGCGCCAGCCAGGCCGCCCAGCTCCGCTTCGAGCTCGAGTTCTGTGAGCGCTACCTGCCCAAGGGCATGAACGAGGCCGCCGTGCGGGCGCTCGTCAAGGAGCGGCTCGCCGCCCTCGGCATCACCGACGTCAAGCAGGCAGGCCGGCTCGTGGGCGATATCATGAAGACCCACAAGGGCCAGCTCGAGGCGAGCGACGTGAAACGCATCGCGGAGGAATTGCTCGCCGGCTGATCGCCGGCTATCAGGTCAGGGGCGGAGCAGCGACTTGAGGATCTTTCCCGTGGCGCTCTTGGGCAGGTCCGCAACGATGGAGACCCGCCTGGGGTACTTGAAGGACGCGAGTCGATCGCGGCAGAAGGCCACCAGCTCCTCGCCCGTGGCCCACATTCCGGGCCGCAGGGCGACGAAGGCCGCGATCTCCTCCCCGAGCTCACTATGGGCGACACCGACCACGGCCGCCTCGGCCACCGCGGGATGCCCCAGGAGCGCGGCTTCGACCTCGCCCGGCACGACCGAGTAGCCGCCGCGAAGAATCAGCTCCTTCTTTCTTCCCACGATGGTGACGAAGCCGTCGCCGGAGATCGTGGCCAGATCGCCCGTCCTGAACCATCCTTCCTCCATCACCGCCCGGGTCTCCTCCGGCGCCCGCAGGTAGCCCTCGAGGGCGGCGGGCGACCGGATCCAGAGCTCGCCGATCTCTCCCACGCCGAGCGCCCGTCTCTCCTCGCTCATGATCCGCACCTCCACCCCCGGCACCGCTCGCCCGATCGAATCCGGCAGGTCCGTCAGATCATCGGCGAGATACGAGATGGGCCGGAAGAGCTCGGTCATGCCATAGCCGCGAAGGATTCTCACTCCCGTGCGCTCCTTCCACTGCCGGGCCAGCTCCCACGGGCAAGGCGCCGCGCCGGACAGGGCGACACGTAATGACCCGAGATCATCGCGGGCAAGGCCCGGCACCTCGAGGATGCGCTGGAACATCGTTGCCACGGCCGGGAGCACCGTGACGCGATGGCGCGAGATCGCGCGCAGCGCCGCATCAGGAGTGAAGCGCTCGAGCACCGCCACCGTCGCCCCGGCGAGAAGCGGCGCCAGCAGTCCGCCATTGAGCCCAAAGGAGTGGGCCATCGGCAGCGCCCCCAGCACGATATCGTCCGGCACGAGCGCCATCACGGGGCCCGCCCAGGACTCATTCGCGGCGCGAAGCGCGGCATGCGACAGCACAGCCCCCTTCGGCTCACCCGTCGACCCCGACGTATAGAGGACGAGCGCAGGCCCCCTGGCGCCCACGCTATCCCACACCGCCTCCTCCGCGCGCACCTCCTCCACCACGAGCGCAGGTTCCAGATGCCCCAGGACCTTGCGGCATTCTTCGGCGGACAGCAGCGGATTGATGGGGCTGACAGTGGCGCCGAGCTTGAGAACGCCCCACAGCGCGGCCACGAACCCCCAGCTATTTGGCAGCTGGAGCGCCACCGTGTCGCCCGCACGCACGCCGTGTCTCGACAGGCGCCGCGCGACGCCGCCGGCACGAAGCTCAATCTCACGCCAGCTCAGCGCCTCCGCGTCACAAAGAATCGCCGGGGCATCAGGACGCCGTCGCGCCACCGCATCGAGCAGCCCGGCAAAATTCTCCGCCACTAGCTGTCCCTGCCGCTGGGCATGACAAATACATCAATTGCCGAACCGCAGGGAGCGACCGGGGCGCTGCGCGGGTGGCGCCGGCAGGCACGCCCTCGGAAGCGAATCCGACGAGCCGTAGCGCGCCCCGAAGCGCAGGGCGTCTCCGCCGCGCGAGCCGGCCTGCGCAGCAGGCCGACGAGCGCACCCCCCGCCTCGGGGGGATGGGGGGGCAGGCGGAGGCGCCCGAGCGAGGTGGCGCGCGAGGCGAGGAGGTTGAGCGTACGAGGGCGTGCCTGCCGGCGCCACCCGCGCAGCGCCCCGCCTGGCGCGTTGTCAGCCGATCCAGCCCCTGACAACTACAACCCGTAGTCTTTGAGGTTGATGCGCTGCCAGACTTCGGGCGGCACGCGGTGACGTGGCGTGTAGGCCGCCAGCGAAGGCTTCGCCGTCGCGTCCACGCCCCACTTCGCCGTGTAGCCATCTTCCTTCGTAGAAGGATCGAGATCCGAGCCGCGGGCATTCGTGATGATGGAGATGTCTCGATCGGGCTGGCAGCGCGTGGCGAGCGCCCATGTCACCTGCCGGTCATCGAAGATGTCCACGTCGTGGTCGACCACCACCACCCGCTTCATGTAGAGATCCGCGCCCAGCACCGCCATGATCGCGTTCTTCGCCTGCCCGGGCAGCCGCTGCTCGATCGAGACATAGCACGTGAAGGGGCCGGGCACCCGCACCGCCTTCACCGAGGGAACCATGGCGCGCACCGCACGATAGAGGTTCGCCTCCATCGGAATCGTCGAGAGCAGCATGTGATCGAGATGCGCCACCGTGATGTCCTGAAAGTACGCGCCCGTCCGGTGGGTGATGGCCTTGACCTTCACCACCTCGCGCTCCCGCTCCCCCAGGCTGTATCCCGTGAACTCGCCGAAGGGCCCCTCGGGCGTCCGCGCCCCCGGCAAGATCTCCGCCTCGATGATCATCTCGGCATGCGCCGGGACCAAGACCTCCGAGGTCTCGCAGCGAACCAGCTCGAGCGCCTCGCCGAGAAGACCGCCCATGATCGCCCGCTCGTCCTCGTCGATGGAGCCGATGGCCAGCGCGCCGAGGGCGATGGCGGGGTGGACGCCGATGGCGAAGGCCACGGGCAGGGCCTCGCCGCGGGACTCGGCGATCTTCTGGAACTCCCAGAGATGCTTGCCCGCGGTCAGATGAATGGAGGTCGTGTCTCGACCCTTGATCATGAGGCGGTTGTAGGCGCAGTTCCACGACTCGCCGCTCGGGTCCTTGGCGAAGGAGATGGCCGCGGTGATATAGGCCCCGACATCACCCTCGTGATGGAGAATTTGCGGCAGGTCGTAGAGATTGATCCTGTCCCCCGTCACGATCGTGTCCTTGCACGGTCCCGTCTTGACCACCGTGGGCGGTAGGGGGCGGTCCATGGCGCGGAGATAGGTCCTCAGCATGTCTTGAGGCGCCGAGCTCATGGCCAGGGCCAGACGAGAGCGGCTGGCGTGGAGATTGGTCAGGACGGGGAACTTGCTGCCCTTGAGCCGCTCGCAGATCACGATAGGCCGTCGCCGGCCCTCGCGCTCGAGCTTGACCACGAGGGCGGTCAGCTCATAGGCGGGGTCGATCTCCCGGGAGATCATCACGATCTCCTCGGGCTTGGTGCGCTTGACGAGGTCGAGATAGGCGGTAAGGCTCTGCGCCATCGGTAGCTCCTTCAGGGTGAAAGCTGTGAAGCGGGCGGGCTCAACCGACCGGCGTTAGCTTAGCGCGGTTGGCTGGCGCGATTCAAGGGCGCCTCCGGCGTCCGGACATGCTCGGGCCTCACGCCCAATCCGATGAGTCTGGCAGGAATTCGCGGAAGCCCGGGAAGCCGCGCGAGGACCCGCACGATGAGGGGCGGCCGCGACGGGCCCGTACTGCTCAACACAGGCCCGATGACCCGCCGCTGGACGATGACCTGGAACCGCTGGATGACACGCGTGGGGAGCTCGCGCCGTCGCTGGACCCGGCGCAGGTCATCATCTGTCGCTCGCCGCTCGCGCAGCGGCCCGGCGAGGAGATTGGCGGTGGCCACGGCATCCTGGATGGCGAGGTTGATGCCGACGCCGCCCACGGGGGACATGGCGTGCGCGGCGTCACCGATGCAGAGGAGCCCCGTGC